>JAOUQB010000410.1 GCA_029879555.1 Nitrospirota bacterium
CCAAAGCTGCCTCGGGGAGTGTATTGGGCTATTCAAAAGGAAAGAAGCTCGGGCAGGCCGGAATTTTTGGTCTCCCCTGCGATATTCTGATTCCCGCTGCCCGTCCCGATTGCATCCACAAGGATAACGTCGAGACGATTCAAGCCAAGCTCATTCTGCAGGGGGCCAATATTCCCGCCACGCCGGAGGCTGAGGCCCGCTTGCATCAACGGGGTGTCCTCAACATCCCGGATTTTATTGCGAATGCCGGCGGGGTGATTTGTGCTTCCGTGGAATATCACGGAGGGAATGAGACTCAAGCGTTTGTAAATATTTCAGAGAAAATCCGTCGCAATACTCAGGAAGTGCTCAACCGCAGCAGGAAGAATGGTATTGAACCTCGAAAGGCCGCGGTGGATCTTGCCCGTGAGCGCGTCCGTCATGCGATGACCTTTCGTTCCTGCGGGTGAACTGATCGAAAGTGGAACTTTTTTTGATGAGTATGTCACTGAAATGTAGGTCTTGGTGGGGCGGTCCCTTATGAGCGGGGATGCTTCGTGCGATAGAGCCAGTGGCCATAGATGATCATATTCATGATGATAACAAAGGCGCCGATGACAATTTGAATTGGGCGCGTGAGGCCACTGGGATAGATGAGAGGAATGAGATAATGCTCGATGAAGCTGCCGCTGTATCCTGACTGGCCCGCGAGATGTCGAAAGTGGTGTTCCAGGGGCGTCAGTGGACAGATCCAACCTTGAAATTCAATAAGTGCACCCCAGGCCACCGCAGGAAGGTGGAAGAGACTGACCCATTTCCAGCGCATAACAAGGAGCCCACCCAAAACGACGAAACAGATAAACACCAGGTGGATAAGGACTAAACAATCAGCAATAATCCGACCGACCATTCTTAGAAGCCTTCCTCATGTGACACGATGATGTCGAGAGCGCCGATTGAAAACTCCCAGTGGTCCTTCGTCTTGGTACCAAGGCCTTGAAGAATCTGAAGCCTATGCGTTCGTTGACTGTGTATAACACTATTCCATAAATTCCTAAAAACTTCTGTGAAATGGCGGTCCTCACGGAGCGATCTGACAGGAAGGGGCTCGGGGTCTACCCCACTTTTCTTGCCCTTTTCCCCTATTAGTGATAGAGGTGCTTTGCCATGAAATTCATGCTGCACCACTTGACCGGCAGCCTCCGGGGGCAAACTCAATATTTTGAGGCTAAGTCCATCCGGTTTGGGACGGGAACGGAGTGCGATGTGCGGTTCAATCCCGCAATTGATCGACAAGTCACTTCCTCTCATGCCGAGTTGGTCCTGCATAATCATTCTCCCACTCTCTCTGATCTGACTGGCAAGCATGCCCTCCTGATTAATAATCGGCAGACCGGGCAAGCTGCCTTGCATGATGGCGATCTGATCCAACTTGGTGAGCATGGTCCCCTGCTACGATTTCGGGTGCTTTCTGATGGGGCGGATGGTAGCAAGCCCTGGCGCTACATTGTTGAGGATTCCCGGGATATTGTGGTGCGAACCCCGCATCAGCCGTACACCTCACTGTTGCATCTTTTGCGACATGTGGCCAGTGATATTGCGCTCTATGGGTCACTTACAGCAAAGACGGTGGCTGCTCTCCTGGTCTTGTTGCCTATGCTCTTGCTTGGAATCTTGAGCGTGAGTTGGTATTACGAGTATCAGGCGGCCAAGGCCTCTCAGCAAACAGTCGTGGAACTCGTGAGCCAGGTGGAAACGGGAAGGATTGGCCGGGCCGAACTTGAAGCGCGAGTAGCTCAGGAACGTGACGTGATTATGACCCTGCAACGTGAACAAGATGAACTCAAGGCCACTCTCAAGGCGGCATTAGACAATCGGGAGGCGGCGCGCCAATCGAAGGAAGATGTGCGGGCGATCCAACGGCAACTAACCAGCTTGGAAAGTGAGCAGCGGTTTGCCGAGGAGGTGATTCAGCGATTTCAGGGGGGAGTGGGATTATTGCAGGGCGGCTATGGGATTGTGGAAAAAGGAACCGGGCGTCCGCTTCGCTATCAGGCGTTCAACCCGGATGAGGCACCCATGCTTGATGCAAACGGAATGCCTTTGTTGACGCTTGAAGGAAATACGCCGGCCGTCATCATCTTTTTTTCAGGAACTGGATTGCTCATTGATCAAAAGGGGACGGTGTTGACGAATCGGCATCTGGTGCGGATGTGGGAGGTGTATGAGCCGGTGAAAGTCCTGTTGGAGCAGGGCTTTGAACCTGCTCCGGAGTTTCTTCGCATATTTTTTCCAGGCTTCACCGAATTTTATGAATTGGCGGAAGTGTCTGTGTCTGAGCACAATGACTTGGCCATACTCCGCACCACTCAACTCCCCAAAGGTCAAACTCCTCTGCAATTGGCCCAAGCCGATCACCAGATTCACGTCGGTGAACCGGTGATTATCATGAGTTATCCGGGCACGTTTGATAGTATTCTGAGCCGATTATCGCGAACGGTTAGTGAAGAAATCATTCGTCAGGCAGGTGGGGACCCGGTGGGCCTTCCTGAAATGTTGGCGAAAGAGGGGTTGATTCGGCCACTGACTACACATGGATATGTGTCGGATGTCTCCAGAGAGGTGGTGACTTATGAAGCACGGGCCACCAGGGGCAGCAGCGGAGGAGCGGTCTTGAATCGTGAGGGTTTGGTGATAGCTGTGAATCATTCGGAGTTGAGAGCGATTGGGGGCATCAACATGGGGGTGCCTATTCAGGTGCTTAGAGAACAATTACAACAGCTGCGCTAACCCCCGTAGAATTATTGAATACCGTTCGGATTCTCGACTGCTTATCGTCAACCAGGTTGAATGGCCATGAACATACTACTCGCCCTCGATGCCTCATCACACTCCAAGCATGCCGTGCAGATGGTCAAGCATCTGTCGGGGGATGTGAATCTGTTCATCCTCTATGTGGTGGATGTCCCGGCTTTGAAGCATGCGTATCTCTCCTCGGCATGCTCGGAAAGCGACTTTGAGGGCTATCGAAAGGAGGTGGCTCGACTCTCCCGGCATGTCCTGCATGAGACCCGTGATGAATTGCTTTCTTCCGCACGCCAAATTCAATTGATCGCGGATAACGGAGACCCTGCCGAATGTATCATTCAAACGGCTGAGGAACATCAAGCCGATCTTATTTTGCTCGGGCATCGGGGCATGACGGAGTCCGCCGGG
>JAOUQB010000411.1 GCA_029879555.1 Nitrospirota bacterium
ATGCCTTGGATAGTGAATCCGTCCTGAAGGCGGTGGCCAGTCACGTTGGGGGTCTAACTCAGGATGTTGCTGCCCAGCGCTTGGTTCTCCATGGCCCCAATCGTTTACGTCCACAAAAAAAACAGGCCGCTTGGCAGCGGTTCCTCACGCAGTTCCACAATATTTTAATTTATATCCTCTTGGGAACTGGCGTGGTGACCGCTATTCTCGGTCATTGGGTGGATACCAGCGTCATCCTGGGAGTCGTGATCATCAATGCCATTATCGGGTTCATTCAAGAAGGAAAAGCCGAAAGGGCGATGGATGCCATTCGCCGGATGCTATCGGTTCAAGCCTGCGGGCTTCGGGATGGAACCCGTTGTCCGATTCCCGCGGAACGTCTCGTTCCGGGTGATATTGTGTTTCTCCAATCCGGGGACAAAGTTCCGGCAGATTTGCGTCTTCTAAAGGTGAAGGATTTGCGCATTGACGAAGCTGCCTTGACCGGTGAGTCCGTCCCAGTTGACAAACATATGAAGCCGGTGACGGAAACAGCTTCCATTGGTGATCGAAAGGGCATGGCGTATTCGGGAACTCTGGTGACCTATGGAACGGGAACCGGGGTGGTGGTCGCGACCGGAGATGCTACGGAAATTGGTCAGATCAGCGCCATGCTGGCCAAAGTGCAAACACTGACCACACCACTTCTCCGAAAAATCGGAGAATTCGGGAGCCGGCTGAGTATCGCGATCATCACGGGAGCAGTTGGCGTCTTCCTATTCGGGATTTGGTTTCGAGAATATGCGATCAGTGACATGTTTCTTGCGAGTGTGGGATTGGCCGTTGCCGCCATTCCCGAAGGACTTCCGGCCATTATGACCATCACCCTGGCCATCGGCGTTCAAGCGATGGCACGACGCCATGCGATTATTCGGAGGCTGCCGGCTGTTGAGACACTAGGCTCCGTCACGGTCATTTGTTCGGATAAAACCGGCACGCTGACACGAAATGAAATGACGGTTCAAACGTTGGCGACGGCGGCCTATACAGTGGATGTCAGTGGGGTTGGGTATGATCCTCATGGAGGGTTTTCTTTGCATGGAAACCCGGTCGTACTGGCTGATCTCCCAGACGTGATGGAACTCGCTCGAGCCGGAATATTGTGTAACGATGCGGATCTGTCCCACATAGAGGGGACCTGGCGGATCAACGGAGATCCTACAGAGGGGGCCTTGGTGACATTGGCACGAAAAGCGGCACTGGATGTTCATTTCGAACAGGAGATGTTTCCGCGGACGGATGTGATTCCGTTTGAATCCCAACATCGGTTTATGGCGACGTTGCATCACGACCATGCCGGGCATGGATTTATGTATATCAAGGGCGCACCTGAACGGGTATTAGAAATGTGCGCATTTCACCGGAGCCTGGGAGAAGATCATCCTTTGAATAGCCGGTCGTGGCATGATCGGATCGAGCAGATGGCAGGCCATGGGCAGCGAGTACTTGCCGTGGCCTTTGCACCCACCAATCAGGAACATCGGGAGTTACGGTTTCAAGATGTGGAGCATGGGCTGACGCTGTTGGGACTCTTTGGCATCATTGATCCTCCCCGGACTGAAGCCATGGAAGCGGTCCGGCAATGCCAGCAAGCCGGGATTCGAGTCAAAATGATCACCGGGGATCATCTCGTGACGGCCAGAACCATTGGCTTACAGATGCATATCGGAGATGGCAAGCAGGCCATCTCGGGACCGGTACTGGAAACCCTGAGCGATGCACAATTGGAGCATGTCGTACGGGATATCGATATATTTGCCCGGACGAGTCCGGAGCATAAGCTGCGCCTTGTGCAAGCCCTCCAGGCTGGTGGAGAAGTGGTCGCGATGACCGGAGATGGGGTGAATGACGCACCGGCGCTCAAGCGGGCGGATGTTGGAGTAGCCATGGGAGTGAAAGGGACGGAAGTGGCGAAGGAAGCGGCGGAAATGGTGCTGGCCGATGATAATTTTGCCTCAATTGCTCATGCCGTGGAGGAAGGCCGTCGGGTCTACGACAATATTCAAAAATCCATTCTGTTTATTCTTCCCACCAATGTGGCGGAAGCCGGGGTGATTGTGGCCGCCATTCTGTTGGGGGTCATGTTGCCGATCACGCCGGTACAAATCCTGTGGGTCAACATGATCACCGCCGTGACGTTGGCCTTGGCCCTGACGGTCGAGCCTTCCGAATCGACTGTCATGCGGCGTCCCCCTCGGAACCCTGGGGAGGCCATTTTGTCACGATTTCTGCTTTGGCGAATTGGTTTTGTATCCGTCTTAGCCGTGGCAGGCACGTTTGGGCTGTTCCTTTGGGAGCGTGACCAAGGGGCGTCTATCGAAACAGCGAGAACCATCGCCGTCAACATGCTGGTGGTCTTTGAAGCCTTTTATGTCTTGAATGCCCGGTCTTTTTATGGCTCGGTTCTGTCTCGCGAGGGATTGCTTGGAAACCCCTATGTTCTTTTGACCATCGGCATGGTCTTAGGTATTCAAGTCCTCTTTACCTATACTGGAGTCATGCAGACGCTGTTTCATACGACCGGCATTGATGAGCTTGCGTGGCTTCGAATTATGGGAATTGGGGCGGTGATTTTTTTGCTGGTTGAGTTCGAGAAATATGTGTTTCGGATTGTTTTAAAAATGAGAACTCGCGATGTGAATATGAAATGAAGTATTAGGGTATTCTGGATTAATCAGTTGGAGGCATTGGACAGGTTAGAAATTCGAGACGGATCATCACAACAGTCTGTCCTTCGATCACACAAGAAGGACTGATTGAGACAAGAGGCCAAACAGGAAGGAAGAACGATGAAGCCTAGCAGCACCAAAAAATCAGCAGTCACCAAAGAAGAACTTCAGCGCATGGATGCCTATTGGCGGGCAGCTAATTATTTGTCCGTGGGTCAGATCTATCTTCATGACAACCCCTTACTCAAAAAGCCCTTGACCCTTGAACATATTAAACTGCGCCTCCTTGGACATTGGGGGACGACTCCGGGATTAAACTTTCTCTACGTCCATCTGAATCGTATGATTAAAAAGCATGACCTCAGCATGCTGTACATTGCCGGTCCCGGGCATGGCGGTCCAGGTTTGGTAGCCAACACCTATTTAGAGGGAACCTACAGCGAAGTGTATCCCAACATCTCCCAGGATACGGAAGGGATGAAAAA
>JAOUQB010000412.1 GCA_029879555.1 Nitrospirota bacterium
ATTAGAGGGAAGTATAGGTTTTCTTCATCAGCAAAAAACCAACATATGTTGGTGCCACATGGCAGGAAAACCTTGTCACAAGGATAGCACGTATGCCTGATCGAGAGACTGTACCATTAACCTCCGAAGAACAACGGCTCGAAGAAGCAAGAACACGCACCGTGCATTGGAAACGGTGGGGACCGTACCTAAGCGAGCGCCAATGGGGAACCGTTCGTGAGGATTACAGTCCCAATGGCAATGCTTGGGAATATTTCCCCCATGACCACGCCCGCTCACGCGCCTACCGGTGGGGCGAGGACGGAATTGGCGGTATCTGCGACCGCCACCAACTCATTTGCTTTGCCGTATCGCTGTGGAATGGGCAAGACCCCATTCTGAAAGAACGCCTATTTGGGTTAACCGGCAATGACGGCAACCACGGAGAAGATGTCAAAGAATATTATTTTTATCTGGATTCCACGCCCACACATTCCTATATGAAGTTCCTCTATAAATATCCGCAACGGGCATTTCCCTACACGCAGTTAGTGGAAGCCAATCGCCAGCGTGGCAAATCGGATTGGGAGTATGAACTCCTGGATACCGGCATATTCGACGACAACCGGTACTTTGATGTGTTCATGGAATATGCCAAAGCTGGCCACGAAGATATTCTGATCACGTTAAACGCTCACAATCGCGGACCCGATTCTGCGGAACTTCATCTGCTTCCGACCATCTGGTTCCGTAACACCTGGTCCTGGACGCCGCATGCCTCCCGGCCAACCCTCAATCGGGATAAAGACCTGGGGAATGCTCAAGTCATTCACCTCACCCATGAACAATATGGCTCCCGATGGCTACTCTGCGAAGGCAGCTCGGAACTCTTGTTTACCGAAAACGAGAGCAACGCGGAACGGCTGTGGGGATTGCCCAACGCCAGTCCCTATGTCAAAGACGGCATCAACGACTACCTCGTGACGGGAAAGAAGGATGCCGTGAACCCGGAACAGGTCGGCACGAAAGCCTCGGTTCATTATCATTCGATGATTGCCTCAGGACAAAACGTGACCTACCGCCTTCGCCTCACCAATCTTCCTCCGACCGAGGGCATGTTGGGAGAAGAGTTTGACACCATCTTTCCTGCCCGACAACAAGAGGCCGACGAATTTTATGCCAAACGGCTTGGGACCGCCCATTCCACTGATTCACACAATGTTCAGCGGCAGGCCTTTGCGGGAATGCTGTGGAGCAAACAGTTTTATCATTTTGACGTGACCACATGGCTCAACGGCGATTCAACCGGCTCCCCTCCCCCAGCCGGACGAAAGCAGGGGCGAAACGCCGATTGGAAGCATCTCTATAACGACGACATCATTTCCATGCCGGACAAATGGGAATATCCCTGGTTCGCCGCATGGGACCTCGCGTTTCATTGCATACCCTTAGCCTTAGTCGATCCGGACTTTGCCAAGGATCAGCTTCGGCTGCTGGTTCGAGAATGGTACATGCACCCCAACGGCCAAATCCCCGCGTATGAATGGGCGTACGGTGACGTGAATCCTCCCGTCCATGCCTGGGCCGCTTGGCGCGTGTATAAAATCGAAAAACGTCTGAGAGGCAAAGCCGACCGAATATGGTTAGCCAAAATTTTCCACAAACTTCTGTTGAACTTTACCTGGTGGGTCAACCGGAAAGATGCTGAAGGTCGAAACATTTTTCAGGGCGGCTTTTTGGGACTGGATAATATTGGCGTCTTCGACCGATCCGCGCCACTCCCCACCGGCGGGCACATCGATCAATCGGACGGCACAAGTTGGATGGGCATGTATTGTCTGAACATGCTGGCTATCGCGTTGGAATTGGCCCAACATGATCCAGCCTATGGCGATATGGCCAGCAAGTTCTTCGAACACTTCGTCTACATCTCCCATGCCATCAATCATATCGGGGAAGGCAACCACGAAACCTCCCTGTGGGATGAGACAGACGGGTTTTATTATGACGTGCTGCATTTTCCCGACGGCCGCCACCAACAAATGAAAGTCCGGTCCATGGTCGGGCTGATTCCCCTCTTTGCGGTTGAAACCTTAGAACCGGAAATGGTCGATGCCCTCCCCGGCTTTAAACAACGCATGATGTGGTTCATCGAAAATCGCCCGGAATTTCGTCGCCATGTCTGCTCCACCACCCTGCCAAATGGCGGGGTTCGTCGCATGCTGTCGATTGTGGATCAGGAACAACTGCCCCGCGTCTTGAAATACATGCTGGATGAACAGGAATTTCTCTCACCCTATGGCGTTCGGGCGTTATCGAAATTTCATCAGGACCATCCCTATGTGCTCCATCTCAATGGGAACGAACATCGGGTGGATTATGAGCCAGCCGAATCCCGAAGCGGGTTGTTTGGCGGCAATTCCAATTGGCGAGGACCCATCTGGTTTCCCGTAAATTTCCTGCTGATTGAATCACTCCAGAAATTTCACCACTTCCTGGGTGATCAGTTTACCGTGGAATGCCCGACCGGAACGGGTCAAGCCAAAACCCTGTGGCAAGTAGGATCAGAAATTTCCCGCCGGTTGAATCATCTCTTCCTTCGAAATAGCGACGGAACGCGTCCGGTCTATGGCAATGTGGACGTGTTTCAACACGACCCGCATTGGCGGGACTACCTCTTATTCTTTGAATATTTCCATGGCGACAATGGAGCCGGCCTCGGCGCCAGTCATCAAACTGGTTGGACGGGACTCGTCGCCAAACTCCTGGAACAATCAGGGGAATAGCCTCATGCCTCCCGCCACCAAAAAACTGTCTACTCGATCTACTCCATCCACCCTTGCTCTCGCTTGGCCGCACGTCGTCGATATGGGGAGGGAGATCTGCGGGGACTTGGAGATGGCTAAGCGGCGGGAATGGTTAGTGACGAACGGCATCGGCGGATTTGCCTCCGGCACCGTCGCCGGATCACTCACTCGAAGGTATCACGGCCTCTTGATCGCCGCACTGACACCGCCACTGGGACGCACCCTCTTGACTAGTAAACTGGAAGAAACCGTGGAAAACGATGGGCAGACGCTTCAACTGTCTACGAACCATTGGCACGAAGGAACAGTCGCCCCCACCGGATTCGCCTTCATGGAACGTTTTCACTTGGAAGGTACAACACCCGTCTGGACGTTTGCCCTCGCCGATGCCCGATTA
>JAOUQB010000041.1 GCA_029879555.1 Nitrospirota bacterium
ATCTAACCGAAGAAGCAGGCGTATTCATCCTTTTTCACGATGGCGAGAAACTCGTCAAGAGTCGACACATCCGGAACGGGTTCATAGAAATGCCACTTCAAATCGGCTCGTTGCCAATAGATCTTCCATCTGTCCTGAGCTCACACGAAAGTGGATTTGGCAAAAGGGTATTCGTGTCTAATTTTTGGTTGGTCCCATTGCGGGCGGATTTCGAATAACTCAATGCTTTGACCGATGACACGAAACCCAAAATCGAGTTTGGGGCGAATATGTGGTGGAGGCCTCAGCTTTTCCACAAATGCGCCGACCGTGTTTTCGATTCTCTTCCGCTCAAGATCGTTAAATGCCATAATCTTTTCACAAAACTCTACAAAATTTGATTCGCCTGTTCTCGCTAGAGACAAAAAGGCCTGTTCAGGCGCCCGGCAGTCGGATTGGTCCATCTGCGAATTTGTTTGCCCTTAGCAGTTGAACATTTTGCATAAAGGCCACTTCCTTCATTCGCGTCCAGTCATACAACCAAGAACGGATTGCTTCACTTTTTAAGGCTTTGCCTGCACCTTTTCATAAATGGCCAAATGCGCTTCCTGATTTTAGCAGGCATCACCCCGCTCAAAAAGTCCGAATTGATATAGTCTTTCGTTCATGGCTATCCCGACGCTTCTCAATATGGCTTCGTCTCTGAATGATGTCTACAATTGATAGACTTTTTTGTGATCTTCGTTGCTTTCTAGCCAGGTATTCCGGATATACCGTTCAATTCTTTCCTTCAAAACCTCCGCGGTTTCGTCATTGACTTTCCATTCAACCATTGATCGGAAAAGTTTTTGAACGACTTCCTCGGATGAGACTTTGCGAATGGCTTCGGCTAACTCATCCAGGTTCATTCATACCCCCAAACAACGCTAGGGAGTCGCATATCTCATGAGGGCAACATTGCCCACATCGGTAGTAAATCCGTGACGCGCATAGAATGCCTGAAACTCCGGGAGACAATATAATTCGAAATGTTTGACGTTGTGCAGCTTTTCATGCCTTACAATCAACTCGATCAGTTGGTCACCAAGGCCGTCACCTCGATAGACCGGCGAAACGATGACATCAAGAATGACCGCCTTAAAAATGTAATCCGTCAATACTCGCGCAAATCCGCATAGTTCCCCGGATCCGTCGATGATGCCGATACAAATTTGCGACCCTTTTATGCATTGTTTTGTCTCTTCCAGTGTCCGACCTTGAGTCCACCATTCATTTTGATACAAACGCCAAAACGTGGATATCTGGTCATCATGAAGTTCATAAATAGGCTGCATCATTTTTTCGCTGCTATTGAATCGTTCCCTCTACGGTACTGTTGACAATTATTCAGATGCCCCTGTCCTTAAAAGCAAACACGTCATCCACCTATCTTCACATACGTCCAGGTTTCAAACAGGCCCATGTCAAAATAAGAACTACCTACACCGATAGCGCATCGCCCAAAGCGCGAAGTAATTGCGCGCCATCGCCACGCCAGGCGCTGCCGTGCATACACGCGAGTGTTGTTGGGTTTGTCGAGGCCAGCTTCTCAAGCAGTGCAGGTGCGTTCTTCGTGTGAGAGAAGTAATCCATTTGATGGCGGAAAGCCTCGCTCGGCCCAAGAATGTCCAACGCGGTGATGGGAGGAAGATCAGCGCCTCCCTGCGTAAAGAGATCGCCACAGAACAACGTCGACGTCCGCTCTTCCATCAGTAGGCCGCATTCCCATGCATGCGGCAGATGCGGCGTGTCGAACCAACGCACGGAATGCTTGCCCAAAGCCAGTCGCTCTCCATCCACCAGCGCGTGAGGCGGCCGATCAGCAAGATCACCGATCGAGACCATGGCAGCAACAGTGCCACACAGGGGGACAGACTGCGGAGCGGCGACAAGCCATTCGTTCAGTGAGCCACATTCGTCAGCTTCCACATGAGAAAACGAAATATATCGAAGTTTCTCAACCGGCAAGACACTCGCCACCGCTTCACGCACCAATGGAAACATTTTTCGCGGGCCGGTGTGGAAGAGCAATGGTTCATCATCCACGATGAGATATTGGTTGAACGAGAACCCACCGGCACCTTCAATCACCACCGGCGTGTTGATGCGGTAGATCCCATCAGCAATCTCATGCACATTCGTCCCTGACTGCTTATTCGTCATGGTCATTGAACTTCCCTTGCCAAAGATTGTTTTAAGATGAGAGGGATTTCCAGATTACTTGCACCTGTATCGGTCGTTGCCATTATTGAACGTTTTTGTCACACTATTCCACTTTCAATTCAGTCCATTGCTAATTCTAAGGAGGTGACTCATGGCTCTTGTAAAGAAAGGATCTACGGTAATTATGCGCGTATTAACGGCAATTATGGCGTCATTTTTGACATGGTTTGGAGTCCAACCTGAGCAGGTTGACCCTCCGAAAAATCCGACAGGTACGAACATGAATGATCAGTCCCGCGGATTTAGAATCCCCTTGCCCATAAACTATGCCCATGCCACGATGCATGAAAGTACCATTGCCGGCTTAACCACTGTCCTTCGTTTCAAAGCCACCATCATGAATAAAACTCATGCCCAAATAAATGGCTTTCTTGATCAGTTATTTCACGAAGCGAAACAAGCCAACGACGCCAGGGATCCCAAGGCACTTCTGACGAGTACCAAGCGTTTAATGATGATGAACGAAGCCTTGCGTGATCGAATAATTATGACCGAAAGTAAGAGGAAATAGTCTCATATTAATTGCCAGGATAAGAACGTTGAGATTCCCAAAATTTTTAACGGCTCTTTTTACAAAGGAGAGTTCCCCCACTCTCCTTTGTATCAACCAGAAGCCTTACAAGGTCCTTAAAAGATTGCATCAAACCCAAAATGGAACTCTATTTCTGTGTCAGGATGAGTTCTCATGCCCCTTTGTGCTGAAACGACAAAACAACCGGTTCGACGAGGAGGATGACCAGCTCTTTCGTGAGGAATATCAAATTCTCAGTTCATTGAGCCATCCAAACATTGTGAAGGCCGCAGACTATGGTTTTGATGAAAGCACCGGCTCGTACTTTATCGTGATGGAATATATTCAAGGAAAACCATTATGGGAGGCTATACAAGAAAGTCCTGAGCATGAAATTTTTCACTATTTTTTCCAATCATTGCAGACATGTCAATACTTGCACCACCATGGGATCATTCACTGTGATCTAAAACCGGATAATATTTTGATTGCCGAAGATAGGACATTGAAGGTCAGTGACTTCGGCGTATGGTCGAGAAGCGGGGAAAAGATTAAGGGCTTATCACCAGCCTTCATTGCTCCCGAACACATGGCCGATGGTGAAGAGACTAAAGCCAACCCGGCAACCGATCTTTTTGCATTAGGGGTTTCCTTTTATTGGATTTTAACAGGAGTCCATCCGTACTATCCGAACCACGAGCCTATGCTCTTTCAGGAAGCCTATTTCCAAAAAACACCGAAACAACCCACAACACTTAATCCCACCATCAACCCCAAATGGAACGATTGGTTGATGAGACTCATCGATCCCAATCCCCGTCAACGATCCAACACGGCCTCAATAATACTCAACGAATGTCACATAGAGACGCCGGGAGGCGATCGCCTCCCTGATTTGATTGAAACCCCCAGTCAAAAACGGGGCTGAAAGTTTTGTATCCTCAGACAAAGAACCGTCAAAAAAATTCCTAGAACCACATCCTTCTAGTAAGAACCCAATTCACTTAGCATTCTCCTCGTTTCTTCAATCAAATCACAGGAATTCTTGTAAAATTTCAAATGTCATTTGAGCAGATTCTACACCTTTTCATGATTTCCAACCGGCTTCCTTGATGCAGATGTCCTTAATTTTTTGGTATCGTTAAATATTTTTAACTTCTGATTCTCAGTAGCTTGCTACGAAGGTTCCCATTTTTAACAGCGAATAATGTTTACCGTTGAACACCGCGTCAGTTTGCTCCGGGGATCTTTATTCAGAAAACAGTATACCCCCCTACTGAAATAAGGAATTATTTTCAATAAATTTCTCTCATCAACTTCAAAAGACAATTTTCATTTCAAGCTCACCCAAGGAGAGACTACCAATGTCAGAATTTGAAAAATTAGGAACTTTTTATTTAGGACGGCCGTATGACCTGGCAAATAAAACCGCCAAGCCGGGCTTGCTCCTCTACGATTCGAAAGACCTCGTGACGCATGCGGTGTGTGTGGGGATGACCGGTAGCGGCAAGACCGGCTTGTGTATTGGCCTGTTGGAAGAAGCGGCGATTGACAATATTCCCGCTATTATCATTGATCCCAAGGGCGATATCGCCAATCTCTTACTCACGTTTCCCGAACTGCGCGGCAGAGACTTCCTTCCCTGGATTAATCCGGATGACGCGAAGAAAAAAGACCTCACGCCAGAAGCATTTGCCGAGAAGGAAGCCGCGAAGTGGAAAGCCGGCCTGGAATCCTGGGGGCAAGACGGGGCCAGAATCGCACGGCTTCGAGAAGCCGCAGACTTTTTGGTCTATACTCCTGGAAGCACAGCCGGACTCCCCGTTTCCATTCTGCAATCGTTTTCCGTACCTTCTCCCAAAATCCTTGAAGACACAGAACTCCTCGGCGAACGCGTGGGCACGACAGCCACGAGCTTGCTGAATCTCATTGGCGTGGATGCCGATCCCTTGCAGAGCCCGGAACACATTCTGCTCGCCAATATCTTGAAGGCCTCCTGGGAGGCTGGCCAAGATTTGACGCTGTCTTCCTTGATTCAATCCATTCAATCGCCGCCATTTTCAAAATTAGGGGTCATGGATTTGGAATCGGTGTTTTCTTCGAAGGATCGCTTTGCCTTGGCGATGCGCTTTAATAATTTATTGGGCGCTCCAGGGTTTTCAGCATGGCTGGAAGGCCAGCCGATGGACATCGATCAGATTTTGTATTCTCCCAGCGGAAAACCTCGAATCGCCATTTTCTCCATCGCACATTTGAATGACACCGAGCGTATGTTTTTTGTGAGTTTGCTGCTCACACAAATGGTGAGTTGGATGCGTGCGCAATCCGGAACAACCAGCCTTCGTGCGCTCCTCTATATGGATGAAGTCTTTGGCTTTTTCCCTCCGACCAAAAACCCGCCATCGAAAACCCCCATGTTGACCATGCTGAAACAAGCCCGTGCCTATGGATTAGGCGTGGTGCTGGCCACACAAAATCCTGTGGATCTGGATTACAAGGGACTCGGGAACACGGGAACCTGGTTTATTGGTCGATTACAAACTGACCGGGATATGGCGCGGGTGTTGGATGGGTTGGAAGGCGCCGCCGCGAGCAGCGACGGTACATTCAATCGGCAGAAGATGGAACAGATAATTTCCGGTCTGGGGAACCGGGTGTTCCTCATGAACAATGTGCATGACGACGGCCCGGAAATATTTGAGACTCGATGGGTGTTGTCCTATTTACGGGGACCGTTGACGCGAACCCAGATTAAGACGTTAATGGATCCGGTGAAAGCGGGTGCACAGGCTGGAATTGCCGCAACCTCTCACGCACCCGCTTCACCGCAAAGCTCACGAGGGTCAACTGCGGGCATGGCCAGCCATCCCCCGATCCTGCCTCCAGAGATTTCGCAATTTTTCGTCCCACTTCGAGACTCCTCACCTCCGGATTCAATCCTCGTGTATGAACCCCGTCTCTTAGCATCGGCAGGTGTCCATTTTCTGGATGGTCGGAACAAGATTGATGAGTCTCGAGATCTCACGGTCCTTGTTCCCCTCGCCGATGACGCGGCCCCCGTTGACTGGGATGATGTGGCCATCACCGATCTTACTCCAGATGACTTGGAATCTACCGCTCAAGCAAAATCCACATTTGGGGAGTTGGCGGCACCAGCCAGTCAGGCCAAAAATTACAAGAAATGGGAAAAGGATTTCGTCACGTGGGTGTATCAAAACCATACCCTTGAAATTTGGAGCAACCCGGCCTTGAAAGTCACCTCTGCTCCGGGCGAGTCCGAACGAGACTTTCGGCTTCGTGTGCAACAACTTTCCCGTGAAACCCGCGACGCGGAAACGGAAGCTTTGCGAAAAAAGTATGCCGCAAAAATGGCGACACTTGAAGACCGTATCCGCCGTGCTGAACAGGCTGTCGCCCGCGAAGAAGAGCAAGCCAAACAACAAAAATTCCAAACGGTGATTTCCTTAGGCGCCACGGTTCTTTCGGCATTTTTAGGCAGGAAGGCAGTGAGCAGTAGCTCTATCACCAAAGCCACCGGCACGATCCGTGGCATGAGTCGCACGATGAAAGAAAGTCAGGATATTGACCGGGCCGGGGAAAATGTCGAAGCCCTCAAGCAACAGCTGGCAGACCTAGAAGCCGAGTTCACGAAAGAAACGGAAGCCTTGGCCGCACAATTTCAGGCCCAATCGGAAACCCTGGAGACCATCACCATTCGCCCTAAAAAGTCTAATATCACCGTAGCCTTACTTGGATTAGGGTGGGTGCCGTTTTGGCAAGAAACACAAGGCCAACGAACCCCTGCATGGGAGTAACAGGCCCTTGGGAATACGCACCTTTTATGAGGAGCTCATCCAATCGTCATGCCCGCAGAGGCAGGCATCCATCGCAACTAACCAGGATAGATTCCCGATGAAAAATGTCGCGAATGACGGAGATGATCAATGCCAATTCTCCCTCTTGAGGGGGAAAGCTTTGACGGGAATGACCAATCTGCCGTTTTTTGAAATAGGGACTCCTGAGGAAAAGCCGATGCTTTCCCCCTACCCACTTTCCTTTCAAGGCGCTGATCTCGTATCCTAAATCTAACGTCGCTTTGAAGGTTCATCGAATCAAAGCCTACGACCCCCTCCTCATGGCATCTACTGAATCTGGCATTTCCCTTTTCACTGAATATATTCATCACTAACATCGGAGGTAGTACGATGGAACTCATTCAACAACTCGTCAGCAGCTTAGGCGTCAACGAACAGCAAGCCAAAGGCGGTGCTGGACTCTTGTTTAATTTAGCCAAAGAAAAACTCGGTGCCGGGGATTTTCAACAGATCGCCGACAAGATTCCCGGAGTGAGCGATCTCTTAGGTGCGGCACCCGCTCCCTCCACTGCGGCCTCAGCCGGCGGCGGCATGATGGGAGCCCTAGGAGGCGTCGCCTCTGCCCTAGGCGCTGGGGGATTAGGGGACAAGTTGGGAGGATTAGGAGATCTCGCCGGTTTGGCGAGCGGATTTTCTCAACTGGGGCTGAGTTCTGACATGGTTGGAAAATTTGCCCCGATTGTCTTGTCCTTTGTTCAAAATCAAGGCGGCGATGGGATCAAAGGCCTTTTAGAAAAGGCCCTGAATCCTTCTGCGTAATAAAAGAATATTGTCAGGTTTCTTTAACAGTTCCCGCATGACTAACTTACGAAGGATGATGAGAATGGATACTCAGGTTTCTCGACCACAATTCAGTCATGCCTGTTCACGGCTGCTCTTTGGACTGATGTTACTCACCCCACTGTCTTTTCTCGGCTGTCAAAGTGTGTATTACGCCGGGATGGAGAAAATGGGCTACCACAAACGCGACTTAATGGTGAATGATGTCGAGAAAGCCCGTGATGCTCAGCAAGAAGCTAAAGAACAATTCAAGTCCGCCCTGGATCGCTTTACCACGGTTCTAAATATCAAAGGGGGCGAGCTTCAAGAGAAATACGATACGTTAAACGCGGAATATGAACGGAGTGAGGCCAAGGCCCAAGCTGTCCGTGATCGCATTGCCTCCGTTGAAGATGTTTCACAAGCGCTCTTTACCGAGTGGGAAGCCGAACTCAAGGAATATTCCAGTGCCAATTTACGAAAAAGCAGTCAAGCCAAGCTGACAGAAACACGGACGCAATATGCCCAATTGATCAAGGCGATGAAACGGGCTGAAAGTAAAATGCCTCCCGTCTTGACCAAATTCAACGATCAAGTCCTGTTTCTAAAACATAATCTTAACGCGCAAACCATCGCCTCATTAAAAACCGAATTAGGGTCCGTGGAAAGTAATATCCACATCCTTATCAAGGAAATGGAATCCTCGATCAAGCAAGCGGATGCCTTCATTGCATCCATGAGTACAGAACCATCATAAATCTCACCATATCGTGGGAGAGGAGCATCGCCATGGGCATCATTTCCTGGATTGTGTTCGGTCTTATTGCCGGTGTTATTGCCAAGCTCATTATGCCGGGGAAGGATCCTGGCGGTATGATCATCACCAGCCTCATTGGCATTGCCGGCGGAGTCATTGGCGGAGGGATTAGCACATGGCTCGGCTATGGAGATATCGAAGGGTTTGATCTGGGCAGTCTGGCCACTGCCGTCGGCGGAGCCTTACTCTTGCTCTTCGGATACCGGAAAATTCGCGGGGCGTAAAGGTTTCAACGATATCCAGGAATAGTTCCCGTATTTTCTTGCACGGGCATACCTACATCCTAGCGTATGACCTTCTTGCTCTGTCCCCTTTGTTACACCTTCACTCAACCAGCCAACACCAGCCGTGGTTTCTTTACTCCCTCATACAGTTTGACTAGACTCTTGAGAGGAGCCAGCCGGACGGTCCAGCTTGACTGTTCCTAAACCTATTCCTTCACCACATCACGACCGATAAATCTTTCGATGACTTCGGAAACCTCACCTCCTCCAACTCCCTTGAAGACCAGACATCGTCAATCCTCTACATTAAAGAAGGGCCTCTTATGGCTGGGGCTTGGCATCCTGAGTCTGCTTTTGGTCATGGGCCTCTTATTGACCTATTGGTTTCCTTCTAATTTAGTACGGGAAAAATTAGAAGTTCGACTTTCTGAAATTCTGCAAGGCACAGTGACGATTCGATCCCTGTCGTTCAACGCCTTAACGGGCCTACAAGTCCAAGACTTGGAATTTCGCAAATCCGATCAACCCCCTCTCACGTTGGAACGACTGATGCTGGATTATTCGCTTCTTGGATTACTTCGAGGCACCTTCACGATTAACGAGGTCACGATTGACAAAGCCAACATCTCGCTTAATTTGCCTGAACTCTTACAAGCGGCTCCTTCGGAACCACCTGATATTCCTCCATCTACGGAACCTGCAAGCCTTCCCTCTTTTCCCATATCCATTGACCTGGATACCTTGGCCATCATTGATAGTCATGTGCAGGTGACCGTCTCCGCAGACCTAGACGTGGAATTATCGAAGCTCAACCTCCATAGCTCTGGAGCCGTTTCACCTGAGGACGCCAATCTGAAAGGGCAGCTCACCGTTGCCCAGCTAGCCTTGGACTTCCAAGGCAAACACGTGCAATTGCCATTAGAGATCACCTTTCACACGCAAGTTGATCTTGCCAAGCAACACCTCAACCTTGAGGAGTTGACGCTGGCCTCAAACCCCGGTTGGCGGATGACCTTCTCTGGAACGGTCAGTGATTTTTTCACCCAGGACACCATCGATCTCTCCCTCACAGATACCCAATTCAATCTTGAACCCATCATGAAATTGGCACAAGAGTTGATCCCACCGGAATGGTCATCAGCGACGATTCACGGCTCCCTGTCTCCAACTTTTTCTATCAAAGGCGCCCTGCCTGACGGCCAGTTTCTCGGAACCATTCAGGTGGGCCTCCAAGGCCAGAATCTCCAAGTTTATCTCCCCTCGCTGGCAGTCGATCTTGGCCCAACCACTCTTGATATTCGAGCTGAAGACATTCGTGTGAAGCACAACAAGCCAATAAAAGGAACCGTATCGGCTAAAGCCACGGTCCAGGACCTGACCGTCCAATCCTACGCACTGCCCCATCTCGACTTGGGACTAGATGGCGCTGGTGAGCTAGCAGGCCCGTTCTCAGGAACCCTCCACGTCAGCGGTTCAACGGTGATTCCTCCTGAGATGGTTGGGACCTCGTTAACACTGCCCTTCGATCTCAGCCTTGATACCAAGGGCAATCATCACACTCGCGAAGTACACCTCAACAAAATTGACCTCGACCTTGATTCTTACGGGTCTCTCCATGCCAAGGCAGACCTGATCCCCCATACGTCGCCCAGTTCAGACATAGATGCCTCGTTGGAATTACGAGTGCAGCCTCGTCTTCAGGCACTCCTCCCGCTTCTCCCACAGGACCAACTTCAAGGTTTGGTGCTTCAGGCGAGTGCAGAGCCTGAAAACGTACTCATTCGAGCCACAGGCCTTTTGCAGCAGGATTTTCATCCTCAATGGGCTACGGCGACCGCCGCACTCAAACTTTCGCCCATCAAAGCGGCGATGGATACAGCGGGCCTCAGTGGGAACTTAGAGCAATTGACGTTTTTGTTGTCATCAAAATACCAACAACAGGAAGGGGCGTTTCAGGGAACACTTGGAGTATCCACCAAACTTTCCGGACTTCATGCCAAGGAGAACCTGGCCCTTGACGCCATGAAGCTTATCCTCAAATCGTCGTTTCAGGGCAATCTTTCTCCCACGTTTGAACCGAAGAAGATCCGGTCCCGCGACCAACTACAAATGGCCTTTCAAAACATCATAATGACCGATCCATCTCTCACAGCCACGCTTCCGTCCCTGAAACTGGCACTCAACACGAAAGAAGATCTCATTGAAAAGGATTTTGTCATCGAACGGTTCGCAGTCATGAGCGACAACCTTCTCAATCTCACCATGCAGGGCCGGTTCACTCAACCTACTCAACGATTCAGCGTCGATCTGCAAGCCCCCCTCATCCATATTGGCAATCTGCTTCCCCATTTGTCGGGGCCGCTGATGACAGGGATGGAGACCATCGATCCAAAGGGTCGACTTGAACTGACCATGCAAGCTGCCGGTCGCCTTCCCGAAAAAACGGATCTCGAAAAACTCGTCCTCCCGTTCGGACTCAAAAGCACGGTAACGCTGCATGATCTTGCAGGAGCCGTAGCCGGTTATCAGGTACAAGGAGGAAATGGCAAACTGGAGCTTGGATATGCTCCAGACGCCTCACCGCAAACCCAACTCACCACCGGGCTCCACATTGACCGCATTGGGCTACCGGATACACTCCCCCTTCACGAACTGACAGACACCGCGCTTCAACTCAACATGACATCACCAGATCTTAATGAGGTACATCTTGATCCGATCCATGTCACAGCCAAGGGTGTGGACTTGTCGACTCAAGCCGTCCTAGTGGGCTTACGGGAATTTCTCTCTTCTTCGTCCACTCCCCTAGGGGCCAAACTCACGAAGCTTTTTGTGGAGTTACACACACAGGTTGGCTTAGACCTTGAACCATTCCAGACGGCCTTGCAAACCTATGGAGTATCTGGACAGGGAAAGGCGCAGGTCGCGCTTCATCTGCACAAGCGAGAACAGGGGGATATGAACGCTTCGATAAACCTTGATGCAGAAAAGCTCACGGTTGCCCAA
>JAOUQB010000414.1 GCA_029879555.1 Nitrospirota bacterium
TTCAATGACCGATAAATCTCGCACGCCAGAAAAGGCCATTTGTAAGGTGCGGGGAATGGGTGTGGCGGAAAGGGTTAACACATCCACTTGGGTTCGAAGCTGTTTCAGTCGTTCCTTATGCCGCACGCCGAACCATTGTTCTTCGTCGATGATGACGAGCCCCAATTGTTTGAAGACGACATCTTTTTGGACGACCCGATGCGTGCCCACTACGATATCGATGAGCCCGTTAGCGAGGTCCTTGAGCGTGGCTTTGATTTCTGCAGTGGATTGAAATCGAGATAACACGCCAATTTTGACGGGGAACGGCGCAAAGCGAATGGAAAAATTTTCATAATGTTGTTGAGCCAGGAGGGTGGTGGGAACTAAGACGGCCACCTGCCGGTTCGCCTGAATGGCTTTAAACGCGGCCCGCATCGCGACTTCTGTTTTCCCATAACCCACATCGCCACACACAAGGCGGTCCATGGGCTTCGGCGATTCCATATCACGGCCGATTTCCTCGATGGCGCGTTGCTGGTCTGGGGTTTCTTCGTATTCAAATCCCGCTTCAAATTCATGCACCAACAGAGTGTCTTCCTGGTAGGCGGTTCGGCGTGCCACTTCTCGGTTGGCATAGAGTTCGACCAACTCTTCGGTCATGTCTTCAATGCCTTTTTTGACCTTGGCTTTGGTCTTCCCCCAGGCTGTTCCCCCTAGCCGATCGAGTCTTGGAGACCGTTGCTCGGCCCCGCGATACCGATGAATCTGATTCAGGCGATCCAAGGGCACGTACAGCGTGTCGGTGCCTCCGAATTGGAGTAACAAATAGTCACTCGTAAATTCTTGGACTTCCAGGCGCCGCAGACCGAGGTAGCGTCCGATGCCATGTTGAAGATGCACCACCAGGTCGCCTTCTTTCAGATCGTCCAAGGTAGAGAAAAATTTGGCGGTCGGGGACTTGGTCTGCGGCCGATGCCGAATCCCTTTCCCAAAAAGTTCTTCTTCGGTTACGAAGGCCAACTGCCCATCGTGCGAAATGAATCCTGCCGACAACTCCCCTTCCAGACAATAAAAAGGAAGACGGCCCTCAATGAGTTGTTCGGGGAAAGGTTGTTGCCAGGTGTTCGCAGGGAACCCATGCTCATGCAAGAGAGCAATCAACCGTTCGACCTGTCCTGCACTACGCGCGACGAGAAAAATTCCGGTCTCCGCACGTAATTGATCAAGTTTGATGAGGGTTTCTTTAAACGGTAAGCCTCGTACGCCCAATCCCACACTGGCTGGAGATTGAGCATTCAACTGAAGGGGGGCATGAGGAATCGTGGAGGAATCTGGCGCGACGTTATCCCATACAATAGTGGGGCACATGTTGATGAACAGTTTAATGGTATCCCACATTTCATACAGCTGATCCGGTTCCGCATGTCCGTGGCCGGCATCCAATTGTTCCCATGTTTCCAGGAGGGTGTTCCAGAAATCGGCGGCGGCAGCATTCAGATCAACCGGATGAGAAAGCCAGACGGTCAGGGAATTTTGGACGTAGTCACAGAGTGTGACGAGTTGAGGATAATAGCGCGGAAGATCCCATTCCATGCTCGGAGTGATGGGAGACGGTTCGGCTTCCTCTGGTTGATTGGCGGGCGGAATAAACTCCCGCGTAGGAAGAATCCAGGTTTCCTTGAGCCGCGTGATTGATTCTTGTGTGGAGGGATCAAACGTGCGAATGGATTCGACAGTATCGCCGAGAAATTCAATTCGTACCGGATAATCATGGGCCGTGGAGAATATATCCACAATACCCCCGCGTACACTGAATTCGCCAGGAATTTCAGCTAAGGAGCCTCGTGAATAGCCCAAGCGAATGAGCGATCGAAGAAGCCAATCTCGTTCAACGGTCTCCCCTACTTTGAGAGCGAAGCAGGCCTCAGAAAAGACAGAAGGCGGCAGTAATTTATGAAGCACCGCAGGCAGAGAACTAATGAGCAGGGCGTTCTCGCCCTGACACAATACATGCAAGGCCCGCACGCGCTGACAGATCACCGTATGGGCTGGCAACGCCGGGTTATAGGGAATGGTCGCCCAAGGGGGGAACAGTGCGAGATTGGCGTGCTTGAGCCCGAGAAAATCCGCAAAAAATTTCAGATCTTCATAGAGTTGTTCGGCCTCTTCTTGGGTCGGCGTCATAATCAGACGAGTCTGGGATTCAGCTGTGGATCCCTTATTCTCAGATTGTGCGAACAGCGTCATGGCCAATGCCAAGCAGCCTGGTTGTGTACTCAACAGGCATGGTGGCGGAGACTTTTCCGGGATAGTCGGAACCACCTCACGCAACTGATTCTTGAAAGCCTGAATGACCGACGGGAGTTTCATGAGGGTAGTGTATAACGAAACGGTTTTGGGTGAGCTCTCTAGCGAGGGGACTTCACTGGGTTATGGGCGAGAATTCGTTGAACAATCGCAGTGGTAGAAATATCTGGAACAAGGGGAATGTTTTGCACGGATCCACCCTGGGCTTCCACAAACTCTTTTCCCACAATCCGGTCTGTGGCCCAATCACCACCTTTTACCAGAATGTTGGGCCGGAGGGCTTGGATAAGGGCTAACGGATCAGGCTCGTCAAAAATCGTCACATAGTCCACACAGCCTAAGGCGGCGACCACTTCGGCCCGCTGGGCGGCCGTGATGATCGGGCGGTCCGAGCCCTTAGCTAATTGCCGAACAGACTCATCACTATTAATACCGACCACCAGGCAATCTCCCTGACCCTTGGCTTCTGCCAAATACCGAGTATGTCCGATATGAAGCAAATCAAAACAGCCGTTGGTAAACACAACGCGCTCCCCAGTCTGCTGATGCGCCGCGAGACGTTTGACCAACTCCGAGCGTGAAAAAATTTTTAGAATGGTGTCAGGTACCTTTCTCTTGACCCTCACTATGAATCAAGATAGGATTTTACCATGGGACGCCCATTACGCGCAGCTGCCGGCGGCATTATCTACCATGTTCTCAATCGTGCCAACGGTCGGCAGGTCATGTTTGAGACGCCACAGGATTATCAGCTCTGGGAACAAGTGCTGCAGGAAGCCCAAGTCCAAGTTCCGGTCAGGATCTTAGCGTATTGTGTCATGCCAAATCATTGGCATTTGGTCCTGTGGCCGCGACGAGATGGAGATTTGTCTCGGTTTATG
>JAOUQB010000413.1 GCA_029879555.1 Nitrospirota bacterium
CTTGCCTCGGGGTTCTTTATTGCGTTAAAAAAAGTCGTCACGCTTGACATGCTTGTTGAACAGTTTTCGCGGATTCGCTGGGGCGATCTGTTTTCAACTTTGGGTAGGTTTAGGCGTGAAGGTCTCATGACAGTACACCAAGTCGACTCCAAACTAGAGCTTCGGATCAACAAGCTGGCGTTAAGGGTGTTGTAATTTTCGTCTTGTAACACGTTCGTAACATGGCTGTTACATGAGAGACATGTGAAAACGGTAAACTTTTTTCTTACTTGAGGAGGAATGTTTCATGAATGATGCGTCCAAAAAAATCGCGTTAAGAATGTGGGCTATCACCATTGGATTGGTAATAGGTTGGTCTGGCGTGAGCGGGTTTGATTCGTCAACGGCTTGGGCCAAAGAATCCATGGATGACCCAGGTTGGAAAGATTATGACCGGGTCAGTGGGGTTTCGGGCAATATTAATAGTATTGGATCGGATACGTTAAATAATTTGATGACGCTGTGGGCAGAGGGTTTTCGAAAACAATATCCGAATGTGAAGATTCAAATTGAGGGCAAAGGGTCGAGTACGGCACCCCCGGCTTTGATTGAAGGGACGGCTCAATTGGGGCCGATGTCTCGAAAAATGAAGGGCAAGGAAATGGATGCCTTCGAGGCCAAATATGGGTATAAGCCCATGGCGTTTCCCGTAGCCATTGATGCCTTAGCCGTGTATGTCAATAAGGATAACCCCATACCCGGAATGAGTGTCTCGCAAGTCGATGCGGCTTTTTCGAAAACCCGTCGGCAGGGGTACAAGAATGACATCACGACATGGGGGGATTTGGGACTGAGCGGTGCCTACACGAAAATGCCCATTAGTTTATATGGGCGGAATTCCGCCTCAGGAACCTATGGATTTTTCAAGAGCAAAGTCTTGCAGAACGGAGATTATCGAGATCAAGTCAAGGAACAACCAGGTTCCGCCTCGGTGGTTCAAGGGGTCACGGAAGATCGTGCGGGGATGGGCTACAGTGGTATTGGGTATCGCACGTCGGGTGTTCGAGCTATCCCGTTGGCGATGAAAGATGGGGAAGCCTTTGTCGAGCCGACCTTTGCGAATGCATCCAAGGGAGCGTATCCATTAGCGCGCTTTTTGTTCGTCTACGTGAACAAAGCCCCGAATACAACCCTATCACCAATAGTTAAAGAGTTCTTGAGTTTTGTCTACAGTCGAGAAGGTCAAAACGTGGTCATCAAGGATGGGTATTTCCCGTTAAGCGCCGATCTTATCGCGAAACAACGCGGAAATCTTGATTAGGGTTGTACGTAACTTGGTGAGCCGCTTCTTTGTCGATTGATGAGAAAGTGGTTCTTGTTATGATTGACCGAATTCGAGCCGTTATCATCGTATGAATACTTCCTCCTCTGTGCCTCCATCTGATGAAGGCCTGTCGCCCGTTCCTGGTGAATGGGCCATCCGAAAAACGCGAACGACCCATCGACGTCTGCGACACACTGCGGATCGCTCGGCTCGTCTGGTTGTCTGGGTCGGTGGTATCGCCACGATTGTCAGTATCATGGGGATTTTTCTGTATTTGATGTGGGAAGTTCTCCCACTGTTTCGGTCAACGAGTGGGAGTGTGTCGTCCGATGTGCATATTCAGGAGAAAGCAGGTTTCACTGCGGAAGCGACGATCATTGGCTTAGACGAATATCAAGAAGTGGCGTTTGTTCTGTCCGGGAATCATTTGCAATTTTTCCAGATGCCTGAAGGAACATCTCTTGCCAAAGAGGGAGAGATATTACATTTCCCTGGCACAATGCAGTCGGCCGTGTTAATTGGCCAAAAAGGCAATCGAATCAGCACGGCTTCTCAAAATGGCATGGTGTTTCCTCTCACGGTTCAATTTCGACCAGTGTTTGAAGGTTCGACTCGAACGATTGTTCCGACTCACAACATCGGCACCCCTATTCGGGTGATGGCTGAGGGAGAGCAATTAGTGCGACATGCTCATGCCCAGCAAGAGGAGCAACAGGTGATCGCGGCGCTCACCTCCTCTGGGAGGTTGTGGTTGACCAAGGTAGAAGACCCAGATGAGTTTTCTCTCTCGGACGAAACCAAGGTGACGCAGCAGCAGTTGAACATTCCTGAGCACGCAAAAATCACCCACCTCCTGTTGGATAGTTTTGGGAAACGATTGGTGGCAGGGACAGACCAGGGAGAGCTTTTAGAATGGTCGATACGGGATGGCGATGAAACGAAGGTTCGCCGAGTCGCGGTTGGTCAGCCAGGAGATGCTGTGACGGCTTTGACCTATTTGAACGGGGAGCGAACACTTGTGGTTGGAACACAATCTGGGCAAGTGATGACCTGGGTCCCCATGGATGAGCGGAAGGCCAGGACAATTGTTCCATTCCGAAAAGTTTTCACCTTTCAGGCCCATACTGGAGCGGTACAAGCCATCTCTCCCTCTCAGCGAGATAAGGGATTTTTGACCGCCGATAACCAAGGCCACGTGACTCTGTATCATGCGACGACTGGTCAGACGATTATGGAATTTAATCAGGTTTCAACCGAGACCATAGCTCTTCGTTTTTCACCCAAGTCGAATGGTGGGACGTGGTTGGGAGCGGATGGACGATTGCGAACATTTTCTATCGACAATCCTCATCCGGAAATTACCTTTCAATCGTTATTTTTCCCAGTTACCTATGAAGGCTATGAAGATCCTGAACATATTTGGCAATCTTCCAGTGGATCGGATGATTTTGAGCCAAAGTTTGGCATGATGCCTCTAATATTTGGAACCTTGAAGGGGACCATTTATGCCATGATCCTGGCCATTCCTTTGGCCGTCATGGGTGCGGTGTATACGGCCATGTTCATGCATCCCCATCTTCGCGCTGTAGTGAAACCGAGCATTGAGATCATGGCGGCTCTCCCCTCTGTCGTCTTAGGTTTTTTGGCGGGACTGTGGTTTGCGCCCTTATTAGAGAAGATCTTTCCGGCTGTGGTCGCGGGGACTCTTATGCTTCCAGTTGTGATTGGGTTGGTCTGTCTTCTCTGGCAGACCTTACCTCGATCCCTCGCTAAACTTGATACCTATGGAATTGATTTAGTGTTGATCATGGTGGCCGTGGTCGCCACGGTTGGTCTATGTCTTGCCTCGAACGACTGGATTGAAACA
>JAOUQB010000415.1 GCA_029879555.1 Nitrospirota bacterium
ATCCCTTTTCGTGAACCAATCGGCATAATGCCCGCAATGATTGGAACTTTGATGCCTACGACTTCACAGCGTTCACAAAAATCGTAAAAATCACGATTATCGAAAAAGAGTTGTGTGCAAATATAATCAGCTCCTGCATCCACTTTACGTTTCAAGTGATCCATTTCAACCAGGCGGTTCGGTGTTCCTGGATGACCTTCAGGAAATCCGGCCACTCCTACACCCATGGTAGAAAATTGCTGTTTGATAAATGCGACGAGATCCGAAGCGAAGGGGAACCCGTCCTTAGGGATCTCGACGGTGGTGGAGCCCTGAGGGGGATCTCCGCGCAAGGCCATAATATTATGGATCCCATTCTCCTGATATTTCGCAAGGATTTGCTGAATCTCGTCTCGCACCGATCCCACGCAGGTTAAATGAGAAACAATCGTCAAATCAGTTTCCCGTTGGAGTTTCACGACCAAATCATGCGTCCGTTCACGAGTCGTCCCCCCGGCTCCGTATGTCACACTCACATACGCAGGCTTCAACGGCATAAGCGCCGAAATGGCCGTAAAAAGGTCTTCTGAGGCACGTTCAGTTTTGGGAGGGAAAAACTCAAAGCTAATCGCGGGATGATGATACCGCAGTACTTCTGAAATGTGCATGTCCATACCTTAGTCGCCTCCTCCTGATTTGTCTAGTTGTGATGTCGGCCAAATCTGATGAAAAATCAAGGCCGACGGCCACACACACCAACGCATCAAGAGAGCTCCACACAACCCGACGACAACAAAGACGGATACGACCTGCCCCCCGGTCAGATCGTCAGTGGCCAGGGGAATCCCATGAGAAAACAGCGTCGCGTTAAAAACTGCATAACGAACAATGCCCATCAAGACCAGCGTCATGGCCACACTCCCCAAACCCGCCCAGACTAACCCCTTCACATGCGGAGCCATGAACGAGGCATTTAAAAAAACCAACGCGAAGAGGGCCGTCGTCAGACTGACAAAAAAGAGAAGAGAGGTCAAGCTCGTTCCCTCAATCAAAACCATTTGAGGCGTGCTTGGAAGAAGAAGAAAAAGCCAGGGCCCAATGAGCATTTGAGTCACCAAGCCAGATAATATCCACCCGGCCCCGTATCGAATATGGCTTGAGGACGGGCTCATCGTGCTCGAGGGATTGGGCACCCCAGCACCTCCTGGCACCAACGTCCCTTGCATCCCCAAGACCGCAACGACCAGCCCTCCTGTCGCCAGAGCCGAAAAGAGCAAATGAAAACTCTTCGGAATCAGACGAGACCATTCCCATTCCAACGAACTACCCAAAAACCACCCACCGGGGACAGCCCCCTCATTGGCCATGACGTCCCATCTGGCAGTCCAAATCAACGCGACCCCCAAGAAAAGGATCATGGACCCGGCCATAACCATGGCACTTGGTTGCTGTTGTTGCCGAACCTGTTGATGAAGCCGCCAAAGAAGGGCCACACTCAGCAGATACCCAAAAATTTCCTCAAAGCTCCAGGGCCCATCGGCCACGTGCGCTTCGGGCAGAGGAAATCCTAAGACCCAGGGGATCACCATCCCCACGACTCCCAAGATGCACACCAGAGCCACAGTCAATCGGTAGGTGACAAGACAGAGAAACTGAATGAGTCCACTATCCTGCGACTGCCCAACAAGCCGTTGGAAGACAAAGGTTCCCACGCACACAATGGACAACGCCAATGGCAAGAGTATCCGCCAGACATCCAAGACCGTAAACAACAAGACTCCATCAAGCATACACATCCTTCCCAAAGGATTAGAAAAACAGACGGCTACGACACCGACGCGGCTGGAACCACCTGAAACCAACCATACCGCTGTAACAATTCAACTGGAGTACCAAATAAAGCCGAAAGACTCGGAGCATTCAAGACTTCACGCTTGGGCCCATCAGCTTGAATGTGCCCGTCATTCAATAAGACTACGCGATCAATTTCCGGAGGAATCTCATGGAGATGATGCGTCACCAAGATGACCGTCCCACCCTCTCGAATAAACTGGCGAAGGATTTCCAGATACTGAAAACACGCCGACACATCCAACCCCGTGGTGGGTTCATCGAGAATTAAAATGCGAGGTTCGTGAACCAAGGCACGGGCCAAGAGTATTCTCCGTTGCTCACCGGTGGACATATGCGCAAAGGGTTGATCCTGAAGCGACGCCACCCCTAATCGATCCATCACCTCATAACTTTTAGCTCGCTGATAGTGACTGATCGCGTGATGATCGTACAATGAAATACTCGAAAAAAAGGCGGAAAGTACCACCTCCAACCCAGGGGTCTCCCCCAAGTAGTCGTGGTGGAGATCCGCGGACACCATACCAAGCTGGCGCCGAAGATCCCAGACATTCCACGTCTCTCGCCCCAACAAACGAATGGCAGCCGTTTCCTTCGCAACGGGGTAGAGTTCGCGAGTCAAAAGCTTCATGAAGGTCGACTTTCCTGACCCATTCGGCCCAAGAATCACCGTCGAACAACCAAGGGGGATGCAAAGAGAAAGATCCTTTAGCACGCACTGCATCTCTCGGTACACCGTCGCATGCCGGATCTCAACCAACGACTCCCCCAGGTGCTCCTCTTGAAGGTCCCTCATCATGCCAGCTTGATCTCAATGGTCATACCAATCCTCATTCTCCACCTACACCCTTTATACCTCGAACTGGCCAAAGCCCTCAAAGATATTTAAAGAATCCAAGAAAAAACTTCGGCTTGATCCAAATCGGAATTTGACCGTGTGGCCGAGCCCCCCCCGAAGGTGGAGCTCGGCTCGAACGGAGCCCCAAAAACCGGCTTCCCTATTCCATGCCATCTAGACGAATGCTTCAGTTAGAGGTAAGATCATGACCTAGGAAACTTCATGCCTACACTCTAGAGCAATCCACTCAGCCATGAGGACTTGTGCTTCATCAACATTTCCCTCCCAAATTTGATACCTCTCATATCCCAAGCTCTCGGTGATTGCACCTGCCGAGGCCATCACGGTAACCAAACCAATTGAGTTAAATTTACTACGATAGAATGGTCTGCTTCTTGCGCGTCAATTCATTCCATCAGCATCCACCTCAACCACCCGAAGGTTACGCCCTTCCTTACACAAAGGATTAACCCCCATCCATGACGACGACACGTAAACCG
>JAOUQB010000416.1 GCA_029879555.1 Nitrospirota bacterium
GAAGCACTCATATGCAGAGGGGATTGGGGCGGTCGTGTTCGGTTCAGACCAAGGACTGGTGGGCCAGTTTAATGAGGTGATAGCCGAATACGCGGTTAAGACACTGGCCTCTCTACCTGGTCACCCCAGAGTATGGGCCGTCGGAGAACGCGTGCAGGGGCACATGGCAGACGCAGGGCTGCCGTTGCAAGGAGTCTTTCCCGTCCCAAATTCCGTCAAGGCCATCACTCCGCTTGTCGGTCAGATTCTCCTGGAAAGCGAAACGCGCCGCAGCCGCGGAGAAATAGCCGAGGTCCACCTTTTCTATAACCGGCCCACGTCGAGAGCGGTGTATACCCCGGTCAATCAGCGCCTACTCCCGCTGGACGAACGCTGGCGAAGCGAGGTGGCCAGACTCTCCTGGCCGACAAAGAATTTGCCGGAGGTCATTGGCAGTAGTACTGCAACCCTGCGAGCGCTCATCCACGAGTATCTCTTCGTCTCGCTCTTCCGGGCCTGCGCGGAGTCTCTGGCCAGCGAAAACGCCAGCCGTCTCACAGCGATGCAACGCGCTGAAAAAAATATCGACGAACTGCTGGAGGATCTCAATCGGCACTTTCACCAAATGCGGCAAAGCGGCATAGACGAGGAGCTGTTTGACCTCCTTTCCGGCTTTGAGGCGCTCGCAAAAAAACCAATCCCCTCGGATCGCAGTGTGGATCGATCTTGATTGGGTAGAATCCCCTCTACCAGCCGCGCTCAATGATGCTATTCTTGCTAAATTGGGGGAATATAAGATACCTGGCACCCTAGTTATACACACACAACATCAATATTCTCCGGATTTGATCTTTCCGCACCGATCATGACTCGCCTACAAGACATTCGCCGTATTTTGTGGTGGGTGCTCCTCTTGAATCTCGTTGTAGCCGCCGCGAAGTGGGTGTATGGGGTCATCACCCAATCCCTGGGAATGCAGGCCGATGGCCTCCATTCATCTTTTGATGGCCTATCCAATGTGGTGGGGTTATTCGGCCTTTGGCTCGCCTCACCTCAACCTGACGCTGACCATCCTTATGGGCACAAAAAGTTTGAAACGTTAGCTGCAGGAGCCATTGGTGGGTTTCTCGTCTTGACCTGTCTCTACCTCCTTTGGAAAGCCTACCGATCATGGACCATGGACTTACACCCTGAGGTCACCCTGATTAGCTTTATGATCATGTTTATCACCATGAGCATCAACATCTTTGTCACGAAATGGGAACGGCAAAAAGGGAAAGAGTTGAAAAGCGATATTCTGACCGCTGATTCCTATCACACAGCCAGTGATGTCCTGACGTCATTGTCAGTGCTCGCCGGACTCCTGGCCATTCAAGCCGGTTACCCGTTTATCGATCCCTTGGTAGCTGTGGTCATTGCGGGCGTCATCGCTTGGACAGCGATTATCGTACTCAAAGACGTATTGTCGTCATTAACCGATCGGATACGGCTAGACCCCCAAGAGGTTCAAACCGCCGTGATGACGATACCTGGCATTTTTGATTGTCACGACATCCGCACCCGTGGGTTGGCGAATCATGTGTTTGTGGATCTCTCCATTCATGTAGATCCCACATGGTCCGTCGAGCAGGCCCATGTGCTCGCCACCGACGTAGAAGCGTTCCTTCTGACACAATTTGATTCCGTGGAGGATGTCGTGGTTCATATCGAACCAGAAGGCCATGGAGAAGATCGGCCGGAATCGTAAATCGTGAGGCGTGAAGGGTGAGACGCTAAGAGAAGGAAGAACGGTTTTTTCGCCTGACCTTAGGCTTTCCTTAGGATTCTGGGGAGTGTTCTGCCGCATACAGGGGAAGGGAAACAACGAAGGTTGTACCTTGATTGGGAAGGCTATTCACACGGATGGTTCCGTTATGTTCTTGAATAATGCCATGAACCACCGTTAAACCTAGTCCAGTGCCTTCACCCACAGCCTTAGTGGTGAAGAAGGGATCAAAAATTTTGAAATCCGATCTTCAGAAATTCCCGTGCCGGTATCCTGAACACTGAATTCAACCATATCGCCCTTGGGGCAAAGCTTGAGAGTGATGATCCCACCGTTGGGCATCGCTTGACAGGCATTCAACAACAAATTCAAGAGAACCTGGGTGATGTGATCAGAGTCAGCCAACACCTGTGGGAGATCAGCTGAATAATCTTTGACAACATCGATTTTCTGGAGCTTCAATTTCTCTTGCAACATATCCAGCACACTCCCAATCGTCCAGGCCAAATCGACCCCACGCTGCTCCGACGGGCGTTTCCGAGCAAAGCTAAGTAATTGATTCATAATTTTTGTGATGCGCTCCACCTGAGTCACAATGGTTTCCAAACCTCGCCGCATGGATTCATCTTTTGTTTTGCGCATGAGCAATTCGGCTCGACCTAAAATCACATTCATCGGCGTCCCAATTTCATGAGCCATGCCGGATGCCAACGTTCCTAATTCGGCGAGCCTTTCCGTCTTTCGCAATTGATCTTCCAAGACTCGTTGCTCAGTCATATCTACGACATACCCTTCGAGCCCCAAAACCTCGGCTGTTTTTGAAAAAACCCCACAGCCCTGTTCCCATACCCATTTGACCATTCCACTTGCGGTTCGAATTCGATAAGAGAGCTGAAACGGCTGCCGGTTTTTGAGGGCTGTCTGTACCTCCTGCCACACTCGCTTTTGATCTTCTTGAAGGATCACATGCCGACCATAGGACACCTGCCGTGTGTCGATAAATTTTTCAGGTGGGTATCCTGTCAAGGCTTGACAACTTGGGCTGATGAACTCAATCGTCCAATTTGGATCATTCTTGCACCGATAAGCCATGCCGGGGAGATTGGTGAGTAGGGTCGTTAAAGTGCGTTGCGCTTCTTGTAACTCCTTCTCTGTTTCGACTTGCTCACTCAAATCCAAAATGATCGCGAAGAATACGCCACGGCCCTCATGTTGTCGATGTTGAAGATGCGTTTCAACCGGATAAGTCGTGCCATTTTTCCTTCTGTGAATCGTCCGAAAGTCAACTTTTTGGGTAACCCCGGTTCGAAGAGGCTCAATAAGTAGGCGAAACGATTCCTCGGAAAATTCCGGGTTTAATAGAAGGGGGGTCATGGTCGACATTTCCCCCATGGTATACCCTAAATTGCGCACCCCCCCTTTA
>JAOUQB010000417.1 GCA_029879555.1 Nitrospirota bacterium
ATCTTCATTATTCAACACTCGCTGCTTAGGAAATGGTGAATGATTATAGGTCTCTTAGCGTGTAATAGCCAATGGACTTCTGTGGTCTGCCCAATTTGTGGACTTGGGACGTTCCATGATCCGTTTCTCTTTTTGCTGTATCCGATTGTGTAACACCATCGAATCAAAATTTTCTCCACAGTTGAGGCAACGCCAGATGGCCAACACATATAAGGCTTCATCTTGGTTATAGACTTGATCGCTCATCAATAAACCTTCGCATCGTGGACAATTCATAATGAATCTCCTTTCTTCTCTTGCGGTTGGCGAGAATTCTCGATTCGATTCATGGGAAGCTTTGAAAGCAGCATCCCCATCAAACAGGAGTCGGTTAACCCGGCGTGCAGAAGTCCGACGCCGATGAGGGCCGGGAGGACAAAGAATCCACTATGGACCGTGAAGCCCAGGACGACTCCAAGGAGGATCAAGCCTCCGGCGATGGCACGAACCTGCCCTTCTAAGGAAATCCCTTGTTGTCCTTTGATGACCGGCTTGCCTTGAGCAATCCACCCCGTAATGCCGCCTTCCAGAATTTGACAATTTGTGATCCCATGGTTGGTTAAATATTCATAGGCAATCTTCCCACGGTTCTGGGTTCGACACATTAAGCGGAGGGGGTGTTCCTGGGAGAGGGTCTTCAGTTCGTCGACATAGTGATGTATATCCGGCAGGGGAATGTTTCGAGCCCCCGCAATATGCACGCTCTCAAATTCTTGCGGCGTTCGGACATCGATATAGATTGGTTCCTTTGAAGAGAGCTCGAATTGTTGGGTGCCAGGTACTTTTTCTCCGGTATGTTGTTGATCGAGTAAGGTGGTGCTCATAGGTGTTCCCTCCTTTTGATGACATTATCTGGCGCAACTGGTGGTGCATTCAGATTGCAGTTTGTGTTTGGGGTGGCCCCAGGTGGTGAGCCACGCATCGTAGCCTCCAATTAAATCCATAGCTTGTGTTCGCCCGGCTTTCTCAAGAATGCCGAGAGCGGCTGATGATCGATAGCCGCTCGCACAATGCACGACGACTGGCATGCCCTCAGGAATTCTTTGAACCTGTTCGGCGAGATGGGGAAGCGGAATGTTGAGACTCCGATCAATATGCCCGGCTTCCCATTCCTTCTCTGCCCGCACATCCACCACGGTAGGCGGATGTGTGGTGCTCAACAGTTCAGCGAGCATTTGCGCGGAGATCCGTTGGCCCTTTTGGAGGAGGTCCGGTCTCTCTTGAAGGGCTTCCATTCCGCCCTTGAGATACCCAACGACGCGATCAAAGCCAATTCGGCCCAAGCGTTCAATCGCTTCTTGTTCCAGTCCTGGTTCTGTGATTAAGACGACGGGGCGTTTCGGGTCCAACAAGGTTCCAGCCCACGTGGCAAATTTCCCCATTAACCCAATATTGAGGCTGCCTTTGATATGCCCGCCGGCATAGTCGACGGCTTTCCGGACATCAATCATTTGGGCTCCGGTCTGTTGATGTTCCAAGGTTTCGTCTAGGCTCAGTGGCTGTAAACTTTTTTCTACGACCGTTGCTAATGTTGGGTGGGTTTCACGATTCATCTGGGCATCGTACCCAAAATACGCTGGTGCTTCGGGCTGATCAGCGGTGACCAATCCGATAAACTCCTGCTTCGTCATGGGTTGCAACGCATAATTTTCCCACCGCTGCTTGCCCAGGGTGGAGACGGTTTCACTACTCAGATTTTTCCCACACATGGAACCTGCGCCGTGGGCAGGATAGACCAAGGTTTCATCGGGAAGGTTCATTAATTTGTTTCGAAGTGAATCAAACAATTGGCTTCCCAATTCTTCGGCAGTCGTTCCCACTGAGGCCATAAGGTCTGGACGTCCGACATCTCCTATGAACAACGTATCGCCTGTGAGGACACAATAGGGGCGGTCGGAGCTGGTGGTGAGGTCATAGACCACCAAGGAAATACTCTCAGGCGTATGGCCAGGTGTCTCCAAGACCTTGATTCTGACGGTTCCAAATTCCAGCATCTCTCCATCTTTATAGGAGGTGATGGGAAAATCCGTTTGGGCTTTTGAGCCCATGCAGATATCCGCCCCGGTTTGTTGTTGAAGTTCCAAGTGCCCGGCTAAAAAATCTGCATGGAAATGGGTGAGAAAGACCGACCGGATACGCCAGCCGTTGGCGCGAGCTTCTTGAATATACTGATCAATATCACGCTGCGGATCGACGACGACCGCTGTTTTGGTCTTTTCGTCGGCAATCATATATGAAGCATGGGCGAGGCATTGTAAGTAGAATTGTTTCACAATCATGGCGCGACTCCTTTCGGGTTCTCCCCCCGGATCCGGTATTTTTTGATTCTTCTATTATAGAAAGCAACGCCTGTGCCATCATTTTCTATGGCAATCAACTACTAAAATTTTAAATAAAAACAATAATTTAAATAATATTATAGCGACAAAACGTCACGTCAGGCTTTCCTGATATGGGAAAGGGTGAACAGAAAGCGTTAATTGTTAACTTAACGTGTTAACGGTTTGGCGAACCGCGAGGTGGTTAGGCGGAGGTTGGAGATTGCAGGTCAAGGCCTTTGAGTTTTTTCCAGAGCGTGACTCGGCTTACGCCAAGAAGCTTGGCGGCTTCAGTCTTATTCCCGTGGGCTTGTTGCAGGGCATTTCGAATGCGACTTTCTTCGTCTGGGTCTAGCGAAGGAGAAGTTGAGGCAGGGGAAATGCCTTTCCCCGAGGGGCGCTGGACTTCAGGAGGAAGATCCCAGAGGGTAATGCAGTTGTCCGCCACGGTGACAAAGGCATGCTCAATGGCATTTTTTAATTCCCGGACATTCCCTGGCCAAGCATATTCTTGGAGGCGCAACAAGGCATCTTGCGCGATTTCGTTGATCTCGCGATGAAAGACTTTGGTATTGTCCTCCATGAAACGATGAACCAAGAGCGGGATATCTGTGCGGCGCTCTCGAAGAGGCGGCAGGGTAATTTCGAAGACATGGATCCGATAATAAAAATCTTCCCGCAGAGTTCCCTCGGCCATCAGGGTTTGGAGATTGCGGTTAGTCGCGGTAATCAGCCGAACATTGACCTTCATCGCGCGGTCATCCCCCACCCGTCTGATCTCGCTTTCCTGCAACACCCGGAGCAGC
>JAOUQB010000418.1 GCA_029879555.1 Nitrospirota bacterium
CCGGCTGAGTAACCCAAGCTGATACGTGCCATCCCACAGCTCTCGTTGCAGGCTGGCTTTCTCGGTCGCCCAGTGCCGACGAAAGTCCCACACATCTGCCGAGTCCGGCCACCCCTTCCTTTGCTGACACAGCCACGCAAAGGCGTCATCGAGGACCGCGTCGCTGGTCAGGGTTTGCAGCAGGGTGAAGGGCATCGTGCAACTCTACCAGAGCCTCACGGCAAAAGGAGGGGGAGACGAAGCCTATGACGTCGAGCAACGGGGGTAGCTATTTTCGCTTTTAGGAAACCCAGAAATGGGAGAAACTGTATGTCCGCTTTGGGTCGAAAGCGGACTACTCAACATTTTTAAGAGTCATTCGTCCATTCGTTTTTAGGAATCTTTTCTGGCCTTGTGGTGTGGGCGAGCCGTGCAGCCAACCCCGGAGAAAAGGTGCGCACTGTTTGAGCCCTTCGACAGGACCCAGGCCAAGCTCCGCGAGTTTGCGCACCGCCGGGGTTGGCGAACCGCGCAGGTGCCCCAAAGGGCCACACCACGGCCAACATGGTTTTGGCTACTTTTGCCGAAACAAAAGTGGCTCGGCTGCCGGGACGAACCCCGGCATCTCAGAACATTATATGGATTTCATGGTTTGGTAACCAACTTAGCCACGTACATGGATACTTTCCAATTTACCGCCTTTGCCATCAGACATCCACCATGAAAAACTAAGATGGATTCCCGATTAAAAATGTCGGGAATGACAACTGTGGAAATAGCGCTGGGAATTATTTGAACTTACGATAGAGGGAACTCTTTGAGTCAATTTAAGGATAGAGTGTGTAGAGCATTCTTGGGAAGGGAATGGTTTCTCGCACATGGTCTAATCCACAAATCCATGCGACGACTCGTTCAATCCCCATCCCAAACCCCGCATGCGGCACACTGCCATACCGCCTCAAATCCACATACCACTTAAACGTCTCTTCGGACAGATCATGCGCGGCAATTTGCTGACGTAGCGTTTCTAAATCATGAATGCGTTGCCCGCCTCCAATGATTTCCCCATAGCCTTCAGGGGCTAACATATCCATGCACAAGGCTAAGTCAGGACGTTGGGGATCTCGTGCCATATAAAAGGCTTTGGCCGCAGCTGGATAGCGATGGACAAGTACCGGGCGGTCGAATGATTGAGCTAACACGGTTTCTTGCTCGCTACCAAAGTCATCACCAAATTGAATATCTACACCAAGTTCTTTAAGCCTTGTTATCGCCTCTTCATAGGTGATGCGTGGAAACGGGGGAATCATCGCCTCCAACGCCGCCACATTCCGTTCGAGAATCTCTAATTCAGCTCGACGGTTTTCCAAGACTCGCTGAATAACCACCGACACGAGTTCCTCAGCCAGTTGCATCGCCTCAGGTAATTCGGCAAACGCCATTTCCGGCTCGACCATCCAGAACTCCATGAGATGCCGTCGCGTTTTGGATTTTTCTGCACGAAAAGTCGGACCGAAACAATAAATTTTCCCAAAGGCGGCTGCGGCCGCTTCTCCATACAATTGCCCGCTTTGCGCGAGATACGCCACTTGATCGAAATATTGCGTTTGAAAAAGTGTGGTCGTGCCTTCACACGCATTGGGGGTAAAGATCGGGGTATCGATGAGGGTGAAATCTCGTTCATCAAAAAAATTCCGGCAGGCTCGGATGATCTCGTGACGTACGCGTAAAATGGCATGTTGGCGACTTGAGCGTAGCCACAAATGCCGGTGCTCCATCAAAAACCCGACCCCATGCTCCTTGGGCTGAATAGGAAAAGGCTCAGCCAGTTGAACGACGTGAACGTTCGCCACGTCTAATTCAAACCCGCCGGGCGCCCGCGCGTCCGCCCGAAGTTTCCCCGTGAGAATGACCGAGGACTCCTGTGTCACTTGCCCGCAGACGGCAAACTGCTCATCCCCTACCGTGGCTTTGCTAACGATCGCCTGGATATCACCCGTCCCATCTCGCACCGTCAAAAAACTCAGCTTCCCACTTGAACGCCGAAGGCGAATCCACCCCTGAATGATGATATCTTGACCTTCGTACTGGGCAATTTTCTCAATGGACACAACTGGTGGCTGAGGCATGCTCACTCTCCTTACCCTTTCACAAAGAATAAATTGACACTCAGAAAAATCAGTCGCTATGATGGGCCATCGACTAGAGAATTAGCCATTGAAGGAGGATTTTCGCATATGGGGTACACCATCACGGTTCGTGAATTGAAGGCTCGGCAAGATAACGGGGATGCGATTTTCTTATTAGATGTCCGGGAACCCCATGAATATTCGATGGCCAAAATAGAAGGGTCTGTACTCATTCCCTTGGGCGAACTGCCCAATTCGCTGTCTAAATTAGACAAAAATACCGAAATCGTCGCGTATTGTCATAAGGGCATGCGAAGCGCCGATGCGGTGGGCTTCCTTGTGCAACAAGGATTCCCCAATGTTAAAAATCTCATCGGTGGAATCGAATCGTGGTCTATAGAAATTGATAATACCGTTCCGCGTTATTAGTCTTATTATTTCTGCTGCCCTCGAAAAAATTCGACCGTTGATTTAAGACCTTCCTGCAATGGGACTTGTGGGTCCCAGTTAAACTCTTCCCGCAGCTTTGTCACATCGAGCACACTTCGAAATTGCTCACCCTTTTTGGCGGCGCCATATAAATCTTTGCATGAACTATTCGTCAGCGTTTTGATGATTCCGTAACATTCATTCACCGTTGCTTCCTGCCCCGTTCCAACATTGAAAATGCCCTGAATATCCTCTCTTAATGTCACCATAATCGCTTCCACCACATCGTCGACATAGATAAAATCCCGCGTCTGCTTTCCTGTGCCATTAATGATCGGTTGCCCACCCTCTAACATGAGTTTTGAAAAAATGGCCACGACGCCAGCCTCACCTTCCGGCTCTTGTCTTGGGCCATAGACATTGCCAAATCGCAATGCCACGTGCCGAAGGCCAGTCGTATTGGTGTAATACGCCAAGTATTTTTCGCCAGCCAACTTGCTAATGCCATAAGGAGAAAGAGGATCGGTGCGATGGGATTCCGCAGCCGGGAACACTTCCTGTTCCCCATAGACCGCACCCCCCGAAGAAGCAAACGAAACCTTTCGCACTCCATTTTTCACCG
>JAOUQB010000419.1 GCA_029879555.1 Nitrospirota bacterium
CAAGTTGTTCGGCATCATGTTTGAGCCGAGCTTTGGTGACGAAAGGCGGAGCCATCCCCTGTCCCTGGTTATAGGTGAGATCAGCCGAACGTTTGAAGCAGGCAAGGGCATCTGTTGTTCTTTGCTGCCAGAGCCAAATTAATCCTAGGTGATAATGGGCATTGGGGTAATTGGGTTTTAAGTGGAGAGCTTGTTGGAAGGCCGTCGCTGCTTCGTCAAGTTTTCCCTGGTCCTTGAGGACGACGCCCAAATTGTGATGCGCTTCGGCATGTTGAGGGGAGAGCTTCGTGGCCTGTTGATACTGTGCAAGCGCGAGATCAAGATCGCCCTTTTCCTTGTACACCACGCCCAGGTTGTTCAACAGGTCAGCGGAATGCGGTTTGAGTTTTCTGGCCTCTTCATAGGCGCGAATGGCGTTGGCCCACTGGCGTTGTCGTCGGTAGACATTTCCGATATTACTCAAGGCCTCCACGTATTGAGGTTTGAGCCGAATCGCTTCCTGGTAGGCGGAGACAGCCTCATCCCAGCGTTCTTCTTTTTCAAACACTAAGGCTTGGTTGAAAAAATAATGGGGTTTGCTAGGGTCAAGGGAGATGGCCTGCTGTATCAGGGGCAACGCCAGTGCATAATGCCCTTGTTGATAGGCCAGCAGTCCTCGAAGATGGAGCGAGTCGGGATGAGTGGGAAAATCGTTCAGAATTTGGTCATAGCCGGCTTCTGCCTGTTGAAACCGTTTGGCCTGATGATGGCTGACGGTTTCTTGAAAGAGGCGATAGGCTTCAGGGGACAGACTTTGCGCCATGGGGGGTTCTGCAGGTTGTTCGGATTGTCGGGGTGATGCGGGTTTCATACGATTACGCATCCCATCGTTACACTCAAATATTTTGATGGGAAAATCCTATGTCGGACTTAAGACAAATGTAAAGCCTAGAGCCGAGCGCCGTGTTGGGAAAGGAATACGAGAGCTCCAGCTTATAGACTAGTGGGATGAGGCTTGGGCGTCCAACTGATACAGGCTCCAATTCAGGGCTTCTCGTAACGCTTGCATGTCGGCATGCGTGGAAGGGTTAGACCAGGCTTGAATGTTGAGGGTTTCTATCGGGGTGACTGCCCTCAGGTCGCCTAAGGACCCCAATCCTCGGACGGCGATAGCTTGCATGCGGGGATCTTGAGATTCTAATTGTTTCACAAAGACATCATAGAGAATCGATGGCGTGCTGTGTGTGGCAATTTCCCCAAGTGCCTGGAGAGCTGCGAGTCGGTGCTCCGGGTTTTCGGATGAGTCTATCAGGTGGACTAACAAGGGGATGGCGACTTCACCTTGGTCCCCGAGGGCCGTGATGGCTGTCATCGCCAGTTCGGGATTGTTTGTGGCTTTCTCAATGGTGGTCAGTGCTGTCGGGGAATTCAGCGAGCCGAGCAATTGAAGAATAAGGCGACGACGGTCAAGGTGCTCGGTGGCTTGTTGATAGAGATGAATCAGGCGTTCGGCCTGCCCCCATTCAGCGGCTAAGTACAGGGGGAATTCGTCTTGGGCGAGTTGGGCTTGTAATTCTTGTAACGCATAGAGGCCCGCATTTGTGGCTCCTGCGGCTTTCGCCGCATCCCGTGGGTCTTCAAATGTGGTCCGCACTTCCCAGCTCCAAAGGGCGGGTTGGCCTTGTTGGTTGTAGGAAATATGGCAGGCCGGGCCTTTCCACAGTCGAGAGGCCGACGCCGAGGGATGGCTGCCTTTGCGATGTTTGCTGGGCCCTGTCCAGGTCTTCTGCTCTTCGCATTTGACCCGCAGAGTGACATCGTGAGGCATCTTGGCATCGGATACCGGTGTGAACCCGGCCTGAGCCAAACGTTCGCTGACAACTTGCTGAAGAGTGGTTGAATCTTGCAACCCTCTTTCCGTAAGGGCGAGGGTTTCAATTAACACCTGTTGAATTTTGGCGAGCGGCATCGCGGAATTGTTGGGGATGGGGGGAGCCTCTGCTAAGACCGTAGCGGAAAGGCCAAGAACCCACACGAATCCCAGGATGATGGGGGTGTATGGAAGCGTATGTAAAGTCATGCGAGATCGTGGTGCGAGTATTAAGGGCATGAAATAAACTCCTTGGCAAAATAGCCCGATATCATACCGAGGTCGATTCGGGAAAAACACCCCAAAAAGCAGAAAGGCGAAGACAACCCATGATCGCGCATCTGAAGCAGCTTGTAAGGCTCATTCAACAACTTCATGCAATCAGGTTTTTCCGAGGAATGATCGTTTTGGCCTGGAGTCTCTTGCTGTGGAGCAGCGGTGGGACCGGCGAAGCCGCCGTCCTGACTCAATCAACGTTTGAGAGCGGAGAGAAGGCACCTTGGGAAACCTTTGTGACGCCCAATGGCACGGTTGGTGAGGCTGGCTGGCCCACTCTTGTTTCGTTTGAAATAGCACAACACGGAGCACAGTCAAAGGCCCTTCAGTTTAAAGTGGGCCAAGTACGATATGACCCGGAGAACGAACCCGAGCAAGGGGGAGGAGTTGTGGCTCAAATCACGACGGAAAGGGGGAAATTGCAGCTTTCCGCGCATATCGCGGCGACCTACCATTCCCCCAAAGATAAGCGCAATTTAGCTGGCGGTCTGTTTGAATGGATCGTGGATGATTACGTTATCACCAGTCATGATATGGGGTCTATCGAAAATCATGCCATCCTCCGGCATCACCTCCAGGCCTCCTGCGACGTCAACGCTGGGATTCATTCCATCCGCTTGCGCATTACCCGGCCCTTTACCAGCCACCCGGGGCAGGATGCTCCTTTTCAATATGTTGATGACCTGCTCATTCGCCACGCCTCCTCTCCCTAATCTCTTCCTGGTTGTGTTGGGCCACTCCATTCCTGCCGGCTTCTACAACGGTTAAGAGTTCTCCGCCTGAGGCCGATAAACAGGGAAGACGAATTAACCGAATGGGGGATGTATGGTGGTATCCGAGCGCAGCCTGAGTGAGCATACGCTAATCGAGACATTTGTTGGGCGCTTTGATCAGCATGCCCGGCAAGACTTTAAATGGCGAATCGATCATGCCATTACGCAAGGATATCGGTTTGTCGTGTTGAACATGGTGGCCGTGTCGTTTATCGATAGTGCTGCCTTAGGGTGGCTCGTGTTGGCCCAACGACGTTTC
>JAOUQB010000420.1 GCA_029879555.1 Nitrospirota bacterium
TTTTCATGATGATTGAGAAGGGTCCAGAGTCCTTCTTCCCACACTTCTCTTCATCGCCATCCTTCCCGTCCTATCCGCTGCCAGATTGAGGCAGCCTGCCATACAACATCTTCCATTTCGGAAGATCTCGCATCAACAGGCCGCAATTTCGGTCATCGCCACAAGATCCCGCTTCAACGTCCTTCAATTTTCTCGCGATTGCACCGAAGAAAGGTCTTAGTCTACTCGTAACCTGTTCACCGTCCCCGACCGTTTCTAGCTACATTTCTATTTTTTTAAAGGAAGAAGGAGAACTCCATGGCCTGGATCTTCATACCCCGACAAACACCTACGATCACCGTACTCACGGGGCTCATCCTTGTCTTCCTTCTGCCAGCCATGGCGAACAGCCAAATAGTGGGCAATGGGTACAACAATAGCCTCATTTACAAAATTCAGTCCGACACCAACACGGTCTATATCTTAGGCTCCATTCATGTGTTAGCTGAAGAATATTACCCTCTCACGCGATCATTCTCCTATGCCTATTACAATTCACAAAAGGTCATTTTTGAGGTTGATCCGGAGATTCTTTTTTCTCCGGAAACGGCGAAAAAATACGAAAAGTACTACATGCTCCCGAAAGGCCAAACCCTGAAAAGTGTCCTCTCTCCCAGCACGTACCAACTGGTAAAAAAGAAAATACAACCCTTAGGGCTTGACCTGGCACAGATCAACACACTCAAGCCATGGGTCGTGTATCTGACCATGAGCGGCAGCTTTGATTCGTCTATTGAGTTCCGCCCTGATTTAGGGATTGAAAATTATTTTTATCAGCGCGCCAAAGATGCAAAAAAACCTACTGGTGGACTAGAAACAGCTCAGGACCAACTCACGGTCTTTGATTCGCTTCCCATGAAAGTGCAAGACGCCATGCTGAAGGAAACCTTAACGATGACGGATTCCAAGAAACGGGAACAGGCGTTTCTTCATATGGTGAAATCCTGGCATCAGGGCAATTTGGAAGGCCTGGAAGAACTCGTGGAAACGATGAAAACCTTTCCCCTGTTCTACAAAAAGCTTCTCGTCGAACGAAACAACAACTGGGTGCCGCAAATCGAGAAATTTCTCACCGAAGATAAGAACGTACTCGTGATCGTCGGCGCGGCCCACCTTCCCGGAGAAGACGGACTGCTCGTCCTCCTGAAGGCGAAAGGCTACCAGCTGGAACGCGTGTCGTACGTCATGCCCTAAGCCACCATCAAAGTGACCGACCCTTCACTTGCGCAAAACCTCTTCAACGCCTCTCCGCGCGATCCAATCAATAGCCTGGGGCCAACACAGCTTTACCCAACGGCCTAACTTTCCTCTGAGGGAAGTCACGACCAGACGTTTCCGCCGAGCCATGGCCTGGATAATAATGGCGGCACATGCCTCGGAGCGTAAGAATGAATCATAGCCACGAAGGTGCAGGCCAAGGGTGTGTCCATCGGCTCCGAGACTTCTTTCAAATATTTCGGTTTGCACAAAATCCGGCGCCACAATCGTCACGCTCACCCCAGTTCCATCTAGTTCAATACGTAAGGATTCGAAAAACCCATTCATGGCATGTTTGCTGGCACTGTATATGGCATGAGAAGGTATCCCGGTAAAGCTCGTGACGCTTGAGATGGCGACAATACGCCCGTGGCTTTGTTTGAGAAACGGCAAGGCATATTTCGTACAGTACACACTCCCAAGAAAATTCACCTCTAGGAGGTGCTTGAACTGTTCGATCCTCTGGATATCTTCCACATTGGACCACATCGACATACCCGCGTTATTCACCAGCACATCAAGACGAGAAAATGTGTCTATCGTGGCTTGAATCAAGTCATGACAAGCCTGTGGGTCAGCCACATCTGTGGGTACCACCAACGTGGTTGCACCTAACCGTTCACAGGCTTTAGCCACCGCCTCTAACCGCCCGCGATCCCTGGAAGCCAAGACCAGCCGAGGCGAGTGTGGAGCCAACGCATACGCTAGAGCTTTCCCAATGCCTGAGGACGCTCCGGTTATAATAATGACCTGCTGTCCCCATTGATGTGCCATCAGCTCTCCTTCAATCTTTTATTAACCCATTCGTACTGCTACAATTTCCAAGAAGAGTAGCATGCACGTCTTAATCATCAAACCAGGCGTATCATCAACTGGCTACTTCGTCTGAGCCGCAGGAGCCAGCGTCGTTGCTAAGCCAAGCGCATCAACGCATTCATGAACAACATCCCGAATACCTTCCCACGGTTTCAGCTTGAACTCCCTTCGTGGATCAAGGGCTTTCTGCAACAACAGCCGCGGGCCTTTCCCTCACTGGAAGCCCGAATGAATCTGGTCACGACGCTCTCACAACTCAATATCGAACATGGAACAGGTGGACCATTCGGGGCAGGAGTGTTTCGAACCGACACCTTTGAATTAGTCGCCCCGGGGGCGAATCTTGTCCTTTCTTCACAAAGTTCATTGGCCCATGCAGAAATCGTGGCCATCATGATGGCTCAGCGGACACGAGGAGTCCATGATTTAGGAGGAAAGGGGCTCCCGCCACATGAGCTGGTCACCAGTTGCGAACCTTGCGCCATGTGCCTCGGAGCGATTTGCTGGTCTGGCGTACGCCATCTGGTGTGTGGCGCGAGAGGAAGCGATGCCGAAGCCATTGGATTTGATGAAGGCCCGAAACCCCCAAACTGGATTGAAGCACTTGAACAACGCGGCATTTCCGTTACAGCCGATGTAGGACGAGAGAACGCCACTCAAATCCTCAACAATTATGTCGAACAAGGCGGAGAGGTCTATAACAGTCGGCAAGGATCAATGGATACGTCAAGATAAGGAGCATCACCCATGACATCAACCCCCAAACGCATCACAAAATCCCAACGCCCCATCACCCTGGCAATCGATATTGGCGGATCGGGAATCAAAGGGATTCTTCTCAGTCCAACAGGCCAACCGATTGGGGAACGACAGCGAATAACCACACCCCAGCCGTCCACACCAAAAGCGGTGCTGGCCAGCATCACCGAACTCGTCAAAGAAATGGGAACATTTGATCGTGTTTCGGTAGGCTTTCCTGGCGTCATTCAGCAAGGGCACGTGAAAACCGCACCGAATCTGGATCAATCATGGCCCG
>JAOUQB010000421.1 GCA_029879555.1 Nitrospirota bacterium
AAATTGGCTGAGGATATTTGAAATGGAGGACATCGAGAGTTCCTTTGTTGTGTGATAAAAATGAAAAAGTCATAAGAGTAAGTATCGGACTAATAAAACCGGATCTGAAATGTTTTGCAATACCGTAAGGCCAAAAGACTGGCTTTGGGTTTAGAGCCATACCATGATTCTTTCCTTCTTTAGGTGACGGTCTGGCTCTGTTGGAAGGGTTGAGAGATGCCGGGTTTCGTCCCGGCAGCCGACCCACTTTTGTTTCGGCAAAAGTGGGCAAAACCATTGACGGCCCAGTCCGGCTACATCAGATTAGGCGGACGAGGACATTTGAGGGGCGCGCCAACTCGCATGACTCAAACAAGGCTCGCCAAGAAATGAGAGTCGTCCGCCCAAAGAGCCGGACAGCAGGCGTCGGATGGAGGAAAAGAGTGGGAGGGGGAAATCACAAATTTTCCTCAATGAAAAAGACTTGAAGTTGTTGGCTGGTTCTGGCCAAATAGGCCCAGTTAAGGGAACGGAATCCTTTCGTCTCTATTTTCTTCCTGACCATGGCTACTATTTACCTTTCCTCCACCTAGTTTTTTTTGCCCGTATGGGTATTCGTGAATTCGAATGAATGATCAAGCCCCCGTCCATTTCGATGTCTTTCTGAGCTATCACTGGCGTGATCATGCTCAGGTGGAGGCGCTTGCCCGTCGGTTGCGCGAACAGGGCCTACAGGTGTTTCTGGATCGTTGGTATCTCACGCCGGGGCAGTCGTGGCTGGAGGCATTGGAGACGATGTTGGGGCAGTGCCGGGCGGTGGCCGTCTGTCTCGGGCCAGGGGATATGGGCCCGTGGCAGCAGCGTGAGCAATATCTGGCGCTGCAACGTCAGGTCACGGCGACGAAGCAGGGCCAAACATTTCCGGTCATTCCTGTTCTGCTGCCCGGCGCAGAACCGCCGCTGGGTTTCCTGAGTCAACAGACCTGGGTCGATTTGCGCACTCGTCCTGACGACCCTGTTCTCCTCACCATTCTCCATAAAGCCGTCCAGGGAGAACCACCAGGCCCTGAGGTCCAAGTTGCGGTCCAAGAGACGCGGAGTACGATCTGCCCGTATCGGGGGCTGCTCTATTTCCGGGAGGAAGATGCGCCCTTCTTTTTTGGACGAGCCAAGGATATCACCCAACTGGTTCAAAAGCTCAATCAGCATAAGCTGGTTGCCGTCGTAGGAGCCTCCGGCAGCGGGAAGTCGTCCGTGGTACGGGCCGGCCTCGTGCCGGCGCTGCGCCACAGTCGTGAGCAGGTATGGGAGGTGGTCACCATGATGCCCACCGATCGGCCTGTGCGCGCTCTTGCAGCAGGACTGATGCCCTTTCTTGAGCCAGATATGACCGAAACCAAACGGTTACAAGAAATCAATCATATGGCCGAGGCCATGCTTCCCGAGGATTCTAAACCACCATCCATCAAGCTGCGTGATGTCGTCGAGCGTATCCTCGACAAGCAGCCGGGAACCGATCGGTTGCTCCTCATCGTAGATCAATGGGAAGAGCTCTATACGCTGTGTCAGGATGCGCGAGCGCGCCGCAGCTTCATGAATCAGGTGCTTGAGGCCACGGAAATCGGGACGCTGCATGTCGTGTTGACGCTCCGGGGAGATTTTTTCGGTCGGGCCATCACAGCCTACCGGCCGTTGTCGGATCGGGTGCAAGAGGCCCAGGTGCTGATCGGACCGATGACCAGGGAAGAATTGCGCTTAGCCATCGAAGAACCGGCCAAGCTGGTGGGGCTCACGTTTGAAACAGGCCTGGTGGACTTGCTGTTGGAGCAGGCTGGCGACGAACCGGGGCATTTGCCGTTACTGGAATTTGTCTTGCGCCAACTCTGGAAGGAACGATGTGGAGGCCTCTTCCATCATGAGGCGTATCGCGTCATGGGCCAGCTGGAAGGGGCAATCGCCCAGAAAGCCCAAGCCCTCTACGAGAAGGCCAGTCCGGACGATCAACGGAGAATTCAGCACATCTTCCTGCGCCTGGTGCGGCCTGGAGAAGGTGAGGCGGACACCAGACGGCGGGCCACCTTTGCGGAATTGGGCGAGGGCCTGCAACCACTTGTGAAGACGTTGGCCGACGAACGCTTGCTGGTGACCTCGCAGGTGAGTGGGAGTACGGAGGAAACCATTGAAGTCTCTCATGAGGCGTTGATCCGGCAGTGGGGGCAACTCAAAGAATGGGTAGACGATGATCGGCAGTTTCTGGCCTGGCAACAGCGCTTGGGTCTCTCAATCAAGGAGTGGGAACGAAGTAAGCGAAGCAGGGCATTGCTGCTCCGTGGCCAGCCTCTTACCGAAGCAAGGGAATGGTTGAAGAGCAAGCCAGAGGCCTTTTCACAGGACGAACAACAATTTGTTCGAGCCAGCCGCAGAGCAAAGCAGCATCGTCTTGTGGCGATCATCGTCCCTCTACTTGTAATCGGATGGATGGGCACTTGGCTGTTTCAAGCAGGGGTGACGCTCCAGCAGGCTACCCTCATGGCGACCTCACAAGTCATGAGCATTGCTCAGGAGCCAGAGATGGTACGAATTTCTGGTGGACGTTTTCAGCAAGGTGATGTTGAGGGCATGGGGGGTGGTGACGAGAAACCCGTTCGAACCGTGGAGGTCCCATCGTTTCTCCTAGGAAAATTTGAAGTGACATTTGAGGAGTACCAGCGCTATACCATGTCAATGGGAAAGAACCTACCGAATGATCAAAATTTGGGTGAAGGCTTACGGCCGGTCATCAATGTCTCATGGAATGATGCCAAGAACTATGCGACGTGGTTGGCGCAAGAAACAGGCAAACCCTATCGATTGCCTACCGAATCAGAATGGGAATATGCCGCCCGTAGTGGCGCCAAACAGGAAACGTTTGCGGGGACAAACCAAAAAGCTGAATTGGGGAAGTATGCCGTGTATGGCGAAAACTCGGGACAGGGTACGGCCGAGGTGGGCAGCAAACAACCGAACGAATTTGGGTTCTATGATCTGAGCGGGAATGTCTATGAGTGGGTAGAGGATTGTTGGCATGAGAATTATAAGGGTGCACCAGAAGATGGGGCGCCTTGGCTAGAGGCTGAAAACGGTGACTGTACCCGGCGTGTGATTCGGGGCGGTGCCTGGAGCAACGAA
>JAOUQB010000422.1 GCA_029879555.1 Nitrospirota bacterium
TCCGATTGGTGGTGCGGGACCTCGACGAGGGCCGATTGTCGTACAACATAACCCTTGAAGATAAGGTTCAGCCCGATGACGAGGTGCAGGAGGTGAAAGGATTGACCGTGGCGGTTGAAGGGCAGAGTGCTCCGCGCATGCAGGGAATTACCCTGGATTACCAGGAGCCTGACCGGTTTACATTTATTCATCCTGAACAAGAAGGGGACCCCAAATTTGATGTGTTCAATTGGAATTGACCGAGCCTCATGCTGAATCGACGAAGCCGCGCTTGCCCTCTCGGTATATCCTCTTCTACTCATGAGGAAAAGGTCCCCCCCTTGCACGCGTTCCTCATTCACCTATTCTCTAGCCCCTCATGGTACTCCCGCCTGACCACAAAGAATTGTGGCCCTGTGCATGACGTGTGTTGAGTCTTTCCTGCCAACTGGTCAGCGCTGGAGCCTGTGCACGGTACTGGTCCTGATCACCTTCACCCCGGTATCGACAAGGGCTTTCCCCGTGCAATGAACCACCTCGTATTTCCCTCCGGGCATTTCTTGGCAACCCCGGCGGCGCGAAAATTTGCGGAGCCTGTCCAGAGTCTTGGCGAAGGGCTCAAGCACTGCTCGCCTTTTATCCGGTGTTGGCTGGACGACTTGGCTATGCCACAAGGCCCAGCTCTTTTGTTCCACGCCCCAGCGGGGAGCGTGGAGGTACAGGGAAGCGTCCCCTTTCCCATACATTGATTTAGCAGTGGCGGCGGAGTGAGAGTTTGGATCGCAAGACGCGACCACGTTTACAGGAGAATGGGTGGTAATGGGATCGTCTACGGATTATTTTTTATTGCTTTTATAGACATTTTCCGGCTACTTTGAACCTTCTGCAAGGAGGCTTCGACGCACGAGACTAAGGACGGTTAGCTATTTCTTACTCTTAACTTAGGAGGGCGCGATGAAATCATCCAAAGTATTCAAGGTTGGGGGCCTCGCCGTAGGAGGCGTCCTGGTTGCGGGCATGCTGGGTGCCGGGATGAATGGCACTCCAGTCAGTTGGGCGAAACGAACGGTGTTGGAGTCGTTGGGCAAAGGGACGCCTGCGGTCCAAACGGCATTCTATGAGGGCCAATCAGAAGGTGGCACGTTGCTGCACTTTGTGAAGCGTCCGGCGGCCACAGAACCCTCCCCCGAAGACATCGAAGCTAAAAAACATCCGTCACCTCCAGGGAAGCCTGAAGATGTGGGCCGACCTTCGACGAAGGAGGAGATGATTGACCACTGCATGCAAGATCCGAACTGTCGTCAAAAGCTGCAAGAAGCTAAAAAGGGGAAGCGTCCAGCAAAAGGTCGGCCCGCCGCGACCGGGCCCAGCCCAGAGGATATTGAGGACAAAAAAATGGGCAAGCCCGCGATGGGAAACCCACAGGGGCCACGAAGCGAACTAGTGCCACTGTCAGCTTCTTCGCTCCTTGCCTGGTTAAATCCCCTCAATCCTAGCGTGGCGGAGGCAGCAGGTTTTAACGCATTCGCGGACTTCTCCCGACCGAAAGGTCAATATGGAGCCCTGCGGATTGGTACGTTTGGGGGATATCAAACCGGCACGTATTGGCCGTATATCGGTCCATATTATCCTGCCCACACCGCCACCTACGCAAATAGCGAAAACAAATCCTTCGTGCAAATGGTCGTCAGTCTTCCGACAGCTGGATTTTATCTGGTGGAACATAAAGGCGGGAGGGGCAGTACTAAGCTGAGGCATCTAAACGCTGGTCCGATTATCAATGCCTGGGACTATACCCAAACTCCTTGCGACCCCTGCTATTACGTTGACATAGACTGGTATGATGCAGGCTATCATTATTGGTATTTCTGGAGTGTGCAAAACACTATGAAGATCATGGGTGGCACGGTCAGATCTTATCCCTGAGGTTTGAGTCTGAAAGCGGGGCACCGGAGGAGGTTTCCGGAAGACGTTTAATCGCCAAACGCTCATACCCTGGCTGCAGTCGGAAGCAACCCATTTCCCTTTCATAACGAGCCTCACATCTTCGGATGTGGGGCTTTGCTGTTGGTTTTGCTGTTTGCGGCGTTGTGTCATTTCTTTGCTTTGGACACTTTTGTGCCAACCCTACCCTTTTTTAAGAAGACGATGATTTGACCAGTCGTCTGAAATGAGCCTATCTTTCTCAAACTTTGATGTTAAAGAGCAGAAACGTCCAAGGAGATTTTGCCAAAGTGTATTTTCAGGATATTCCATGAAACCCTTTCCTGTTCTTCTACCGTGGCTGTGTTTACTGGTCGGGGTCTTCTTTGCCTCTCTTAGCCCCGCTGGAGCGTCCCAAGAAAAGCCGCAGTTGCCGCTGGCGATGGAGGTGTTTTTGAAGAAGCCTCAGGCGCGGGTGTATGAACTTGAAATTCATTTGACCAATATCAGTGAGGAGATGGTGTGGGTGAACGTTCGGGATTTGCCGTGGAATCCGCCAAATGATTCCAAGTGGTTTTCATTATTTAAAATGGATGAACAAGAGAGCTTGGTGAAGCAGCTTGTTCAGGATTGGAATTTTGGGTCGCGCATGATCCAAATTCTTCCAGGTGAATCGATCCAAGATACGATGGTGTTGAATCCTCGAATGCCGTCGTTGTTGGATGACGTGGCCCAATTCGGGGTGAAATTACGGTGGGACTGTCCACCCACGTCCTTGAAATTTATCTGTCATCAGGGGGCCCCGCAACAAGTGGTGATTCCGAAAGGTGATGATGGAAATGTGACCGTGTATTCAGCGGATGCCCCGGTGTGCGTGAAGTTGGGACAGACGATTGGGCTTATTAAAATTCCTGAAAGCCATGAGGTCTTGTTTCTTCTGACGCCTGAATCAACGATGGTTGATGTTCCGCACATGCAAGCCCTTCTGTATGCCGTGAATGACTATGTGCAGCAATGCCAACCGTCGTGGACGAATAGTTGGGCGGTAAGTTTTTTTACGGAAGAACAATATGCGGGATTTCTGAGTGATGAGGGGAACCGGGAGTATTTCAAACAAGGTATCTGGCAACAGGTGAATATCGGGCAATACTCCAGCCAAATCCGCACGCTGTTCCGTTTTCCCTGGATTAAGAAGAGAGCCGATGATGTGTATATTTCCGTGTATCGGTGAAACTTTT
>JAOUQB010000423.1 GCA_029879555.1 Nitrospirota bacterium
GTCAACATCTAAGGTATAAATGACATCATTGGCATTTTCTAACAAACTCTCAATATAGACCTTGGCTTGTTCAATCTCGCGTGTCCGTTCCACCACCTTTTCTTCCAAGGCTTCATTATAGCGCTGTAGGGTGACTTCCAGCTTTTTGTGCTCCGTAATATCTCGCATTTGCACCATAATAGAGGAGCGCGGTCCCATATCAATTCGAACGAGATCCATTTCCATAGACCGTATGACGCCATGGCAATCCACGGTTTCAATTTCCGTAGTCGGTATAGATGGTTCACCGTGACTCACCCGTCCCAACAACCTCTGGCTTATCTCCTGGAAGTCCGGCGAAATGACCTTCAAAAACGATTCTCCGACCAAGTCTGAATGGGCATAACCTAAAATATCACGCGCGCGGGCATTGTCATCAAGAATTTGTCCGGTAAGATCAACCACAAAGATAGAGTCTGCTGCCAAATTAAACAAGGCTTTATAGCCGGCCTCAGAATCTGACCACTGCTGCGTACGCTCCGAGACTAAAGCCTCCAGTTGATTGGTATAACGAGCCACTTCCTCTTGGAGCACTTTTCTTTCAGTAATATCCCGGACAAACCCTCGAGAAAACACAATAGACTGCGTATCAGGATCAATCAACGTGGTCGAATGAATTTCCACTGCGATCTCTTGTTGCGAGTACGTACGAAACACCGTTTCAATCGTACGGGAACCATCCATGGCCAACCCCTGGACATAGGCCCGCATGGTCTCTTGATGGGCCGGCGGCACGATATCCCACACCGACATTTCAAGCATATCGGACAGGGCATAGCCAAGCTTTTGCAATTCTGTGCTGTTCACGTGAACAAACCGTCCGGTGGGGTCTAATTGATGAATCATTTCTGGAGCGTTTTCAATCAGGTCTCGATATTTTTCTTCTAACTGACCAATTTCTTCGACCTTTTGATTCAACTGGGAAAACGAACGTTGCAGATTCCCCGCCATCCCATTAAACGTTTCGGCCAACCGCTCGATTTCATCACCCGTTCGAATATCAATCTTGTCGACTAAGTGGCCACCACCGAATTGTTCGACCCCTTCTGAGAGGGCCTGTATTGGCCGGACAATGCGACCAGCCACGATAATACCCACGCCCCACAGAATCACGAATACCGCTCCACCATAGGACAAGACCTTGATTAACAATTGATCCAGGGGCGCATACGTTTCTGCCGGATCTTGGCTGGCCAACAATTGCCATGATTTTCCACCAAAACTTTGCGTCGCCAAAGGCACCCCTAAATGCAATGGGGCATAGCCAACAATCGCATGTTGCGCGCCGTGGGAATCAGGGTCGGCCACTAACCAACCGGCAATGCCTTCTTGAAACGCCCCAACAAGACTCGCCGGCACATTATGCTCTTCCAGGGAAAGTGTGGGACACAAAATAGGGATCCCATCAGTCGTCACGAGCATGACATGCCCCGTTTTCCCTGCCGCGACTTCAGAAATGGAACGAAACAACGAATCGCGCCGCAACAGAATACTGATCGCTCCCACAATTTTCTTACGCGCATCATCCCAAATAGGTACACCAACATTAAGGACATGAGTTCCGAATCCCGGGTCAAAGGATAAATCACTCACAAAGGCCTGCATCTCTTGCTGTTGCATGACAGCTTGCCACCAAAGACTATTCCCATGGAAAAATCCCACCTGCGGGAATGAGCTCAACACCAGAGCTCCTTTATTATCCACCACGACGATCGCTAAATAATCCGACTTTCGAATCGCATGCCATTGCGTCAAATAATCTGTCGCATACTTATTGATAAACGCGGGAAATTCATCCTGCGTCGATTGAGCCCGCCAACTATCTTGCCATTCTTGAATAAGCGCCTGGATTTCCTCCGCACTTTTATATACATAGCTCTGATTGGAGTTCACGACGGCACTTCGAATAAAAGGAATAGTCGCCAACTGTTGCGCTTCGTTAATGCTCCGAATAACCTGCGTCTCGACTTTGCGCGCGACTTCAACCGCGATCCCCTTCATGGTGATCCCAGCTGCTTCCCGTAAGGCCCGTTTTTCTTCGAAATAGGTCAGGAGGAGAGAAAGGATGAGGGGCAGAAGACCAACAAGCACAATCGCGAGAATGGTCTTGCCCTTTAACTGGAGAGGAAACCCAAAGCGTGTCACTTTGGTCACATTACCATACCCATATCAATGCCAAACTCCTTGCATTACCTTACATTTTGGAAATCCTTTCTCCTGGCTGTCAAGAAACAGAATGAGAGGATTTATTTGCCACGACTTAATAACTTCCCTTCAGCACCAGGCCATAGGAGAAGGAGTGGGCTTGCTACAAAAATCGAGGAATAGGTCCCGACGACGACTCCTAAGAGCAACGCAAGCGAAAAATCATGCAACACCTCGCCGCCCCATAGAGTCAAAGGCACCAACACCAACACCACCGTCAACGTGGTGACCAATGTTCGACTCAAGACCTGATTGATTCCGTTATTTATGATATCGGAGACCGTCTCACGCCGGCGTCGACGGAGATTTTCCCGAATTCGATCGAAGACGACGACCGTATCCGTTAACGAATATCCAGCCAACGTCAACAAGGCGGTTACGACAAGCAAAGTAATTTCTTTATTCAACAGAAAATATATCCCCAAGACCGCCAACACATCGTGAAATGTCGCAATCGCCGCAGCCACGCCAAAACGGAACTCGAAGCGAACCGCGACATACAACATAATCCCCATCAGCGATAACACGATCGCAATAAGAGCATCTTCTTGAAGCTTCTTCCCAATGGTGGGCCCAATGGATGAGCTCGAATCCACCACAAACCCATGATTGGGGAATTCGGTTTGAAACGCTTCAATAATTTGTTTGCTAATCTCATCTTCAATGGTCGTCTCCGTTTTGACTCGGATAAGAATCTTTTGGTCTTGTGGAAACTCTTGAAGCTCAGCGTCACCTAAACCATGGGCTTGCAGGGCTTTCCTCGCCTCCTCAATACCCAACGGTTTATCAAATTTGAGCTGGACGGCCGTACCCCCAGCGAAATCAATGCCTAAATTAGCCCATCCGGCCATAATTCCAACAACAGCCACTAGCCCAAGAAAAACCAGAA
>JAOUQB010000043.1 GCA_029879555.1 Nitrospirota bacterium
TTGAACCGGAGGAGACTACCGAAGTCATCTCCGCGTTTTGCCTGGAACATCCAGAATTTCAGCTTGAACCTGTCACACCTTGGATGGCCACCACTGGGCTTTCGCTCGTCACTGGTCATGGCCATTTGTGTACGGCGTTTCAGTCGTTTACCATGGATGGATTTTTTGCATGCCGATTGAAAAAAGCTGACACACGATGACCACACCCCTAATTTCCCCTTCGATTCTTTCCGCTGATTTTGCCCGCTTGGCTGATGCGGTTCAACAGGTCGAAGCGGCTGGCGCCGATTGGATTCATGTCGATGTGATGGACGGGCATTTTGTCCCGAATCTCACCGTCGGTCCCCCTATGGTCGAAGCGCTTCGCAAAGTGACTGCACTGCCATTAGATGTTCATCTAATGATGACCAATCCTGATGAATTTATTCCGGAATTTGCGAAGGCAGGTGCCGATATTTTGACCGTGCATGTGGAAACCTGCCCTCATCTCCATCGAACCATTCAATCGATTAAAGAACTTGGGGTGAAAGCCGGGGTAAGCTTGAATCCTGCCACTTCTGCCATCACCTTGGAACATATTCTTGGCGATGTGGACTTGGTACTCGTGATGTCTGTCAATCCGGGATTTGGGGGTCAGAAATTCATCGATTCGACCTTAGATAAGATACGTCAGATTCGGGCCATGATTTCAGCTTCCAACGGTTCGCCCTTTCTAGAAGTCGATGGCGGGGTTACGGTGAAAAATGTCGCCTCGGTTCTGAAAGCCGGAGCCAATGTTCTGGTCGCCGGCTCAGCTATTTTCGGGAGCGATAATATGTCGGACACCATTCAACGCTTGCGCACCGCTGATCAAACGGTCATTGTCTAATACGCTTCATGAGTTCACCTAACCAGACCGATAGCCTTCATCCTCTCGAAATTCAGGTCCTCCGAGCTCTTGGGGCGGCTTCCACGGAATCCCTGAAGGATTCGGAACTGGTTCACGCCACCACACTCGCCTCTTCTCAAATCAGCATGGCTGTGGGTTGGTTGCTGACCAAGCAACTAGTGCGTCTGGTCTCTGAAACGACCACCACCCATGTGGCCCTGACCGAGGTGGGTACGCAATTTCAACAGGCGGCTTCGCCACCCGAGTGGATTCTCCAAACCGTTCAGGCGGCTTCACAAGAAGGTCAAGCCACTACGGTTAAAGACCTTCAAGCCACGGGAACATTTCAACCCACCGAACTCAGTCGGGCTTTTGGTCAGTTAAAAAAAGAAGGTGTGCTGTCCTTAGGAGCAGGCGGTTCCCTCCACATTACGGAACAAAAAAGTCCTTCCGTCGAGGCGTTACGATGGTTGCTGAATGAGATCCACGCGGCAACCCGACGATTGGATTCGTTTTCCGAAGATCACCAAGCTTTGCTTCGACAATACGCCGTGAAACGTGGCAATACTCAAGAACCCTTTCGTATCGATGACCATACCGAACGCGCATTTACGCTCACCCCTGAGGGGCAGCATCTGTTACCCCACTTGCGCGAAGACGCGGCTGAAGAAATTTCACAATTGACCCCTGAGCATCTAAAAGACGGGTCCTGGCGGAAATATTCCTTTCGCAAATATTCCATTCATCTCCGTCCCCCGCGCTTAGCCGTAGGCCGCCGCCATGCGTATCGTGAGTTTCTGGATACGGTGAAAACCAAATTGACGAGTATGGGTTTTCAAGAAATGCGTGGCGAACTCGTGGAGACAGAATTCTGGGATATGGATGCGCTCTTTATGCCCCAATTCCATCCCGCACGCGCCATCCACGATGTGTACTTTGTGAAAGAACCCACGCATGCTAAACGCATCCCCGAACCCTTTCTGAGCCAGGTGGCTGAAACCCATAAAAATGGCGGAAGCACGGGATCAAAGGGATGGCAATATTCCTATGATCCTGAACGCGCTAAGCGCTTGGTCCTGCGGAGTCAGGGCACCGCAGTTTCGGCACGCACGTTGGCCACTAATCCACCAGTCCCGAGTAAATTTTTTTCCATAGCCCGGTGCTTTCGGTACGACCAAGTAGATGCCACCCATGCCACTGATTTTTTTCAGGTGGAAGGGATTGTCCTCGGCTCGGATATTAACTTTCGCACCTTATTAGGATTGCTTAAATTGTTTGCCACTGAAATGGCCCAAGCCAAAGAGATTCGATTTCTTCCGGCCTATTTTCCCTTTACCGAGCCATCCGTAGAAATGCACGTGCGTCACCCTAAGCTTGGTTGGATGGAACTCGGTGGCGCAGGCTTGTTTCGATCGGAAGTCACCGTCCCATTGGGCGTGACTGTACCAGTGATCGCGTGGGGACTCGGGTTGGATCGTATGGCCATGGTGGCCTTAGGTATTCAAGATATTCGTGATTTATTTACTTCCGATTTAGAAGCCGTGCGCAATATGCGCCGCCAATTTTAGAATTCCATCATGCCCACAATATCGATTTTTCAACAAGATTTCTCCGAGCTCGTTGGACGATCCGCTTCCATGGCGGACATCGAACAATGGATGCCTTTCGTCAAAGGCGAAGTGAAAGATGTCGCCACTGATACCGGTGAAATACGGGTCGAATTGCAGGATACGAATCGTCCTGACCTATGGTGTGTGGAAGGTATTGCTCGGCAAATTCGCTCCGTCCTGACTGGTGGGCTTGAATCATATCCCTTCTTTTCATCTCGCGGGAGGGCGAAACGGCGCGTTCAGGTCATGCAAGGGATGGAGACCGTTCGCCCATTTGTGGCGGCCTGCGCCTCACTTGGATATCCGATGACCCAAAAGGGCCTGGAGCAATGTATTCAAACCCAAGAAAAGTTAGCAGATGCCTTTGGACGGAACCGAGAGACGGTCTCGATTGGGCTGTATCGCCTACCATCCATCGCCTTTCCCGTCACCTATGGTCTGGTAAAACCTGATGAAGTCCGGTTTACACCTTTAGGGTTTGAGGAAAAAATGACGCCACATGAAGTCCTGACGCTTCATCCCAAAGGACTCGAGTATGGAGGCATCGTGGCTGGTTGTGAACGACTCCCCCTGCTTTGGGACGCCAATGGGCAAGTACTGTCGTTCCCCCCCATCATCAATAGTCGGGAACTGGGCGAAGTTCGCATTGGCGATACCGATTTACTCGTGGAAGTGACAGGGACCGATTTATCAATGGTGGTTCTGGCCTTAAATATTTTTGCCACCAATCTTGCTGATCGCGGCGCAACGATTGAACCCATCGACATGGTGTATCCATACGAAACGGCGATGGGCGAAACGATTAAAACTCCGTGCGATATGGGAGAGGCTCACCGGGTCTCCCTGCATGCCATCGAACAAGCCCTGGGAATGCCACTGGGAGCCGAGGCCATACAAACGGCACTGACTGCCTATGGCTATCAAGTCAAAGCTACTCGCCAAACCGTATCCGTCCAATTGCCTCCGTTCCGGAATGATCTGATGCATGTCATGGACGTGGCGGAAGATGTCGCGATCACACGCGGTTATGATTCTTTTTCTCCCATCATGCCGCAGACGTTTACGGTGGGAAGTTTATCCGAGCAGGAACAGACGAGTGACCGGCTTCGCGATTTATTGGTGGGGTTTGGATTTCAGGAAATGTTTTCTAACATCCTGGCCTCCCGACAGGAATTTGTGGACCGCATGCGCTTGACGAATACCGAACATGAATCGCTCGTGGAAGTGGACAATGTCATGTCCTTGACCTATGCCTGCTTGCGGCCTTCTATTCTGCCGTGTCTTCTTCGTGTAGAGACCTTATCGCCGAGAGTGTTTTATCCCCATCTGTTATTTGAAGTCGGTGAAGTGGCCCGCGTGGATGAGGAAGCGGATGTGGGATCGCGTACAGTGTTGTCCCTAGCTGCGATTAGTGCCCATCCTGGTGCGAACTTTTCAGAAATGCATAGCTACCTGGATCTTTTGATGTATTATATGGCCTGGCCCTATGACTTAGAACCGGTGTCCCATCCATCATTTTTGGATGGTCGAGTTGGACAGATTCGTTGTCAGAGGGAGGTGATTGGCTATATCGGGGAATTTCACCCGGAAGTGTTAGAGGCCTGGCAAATTGCTATGCCAACTTCCGGGTTTGAGTTTGAAATTAGGATTTCAGAGACTTAGGCTGCAACTGGCTGTCCCTCACCTAAGGTCAGCGTGACGAGGTGCGCAAATCCTTGTGGGTCGTGAATGGCCATTTCTGAGAGCATTTTTCGGTTGATGAGCACGTTGGCCTTTTTCAATCCATTAATGAACTGACTATAGGTCCCACCATGCGCCCGAACGGCAGCGTTGATTCGGATCACCCACAATTGACGGAAATTTCGTTTTCGCTGCTTTCTTCCCGTATAAGCGTAAGCTTGGCCCTTATCAACGGATTCTGTTGCCGTTCTGAATAATTTACTCTTCCCACCAAACTGCCCTTTGGCTAGTTTCAGTCGTTTTTTCCGTCGTTGCCGCGTTTGCGGTCCACCTTTGACTCTTGGCATACCCTCTCTCCTTTAATTCCTAGAAAAATTTTAGGTTCGTTCTCCTTGTTTTACTAAACAAGTCTTTTCCGCACACAGCCCGCCCCTATTTATAGGGAAGCAGTCGAGAAAGTGAATATGTGTCAGTTTTGTCCACGACTGCGGATTTACCTAATCGGGCTTTCACGCGTGGAGCTTTGCTCGTCAAGATATGACGAACCTTGGCTTTGCGGCGCATCCATTTTCCTGAGCCAGACCGCTTAAACCGTTTACTGGCTCCAGAATGATTTTTTAATTTTAAGCCTGCCATGATCGTGTTCCTTTTTTGTGAATCCGTAATCGTTCGCCTGTGGTTTCCCCCAGCATTACTTACTTTGGCGACACCACCATATAGAGGTTTCTGCCTTCCATACGGGGAGGACTTTCAATATTCCCTGCCCCTTTTAATTCCTCAATAACCTTTTGAATCGCCTGGAAGCCAAGTTCTCGATTGGCCATTTCACGCCCTCGGAACATAACCGTAACTTTGGTCTTATTCCCATCTTCCAGGAAATCACGGATTTGCCGGACCTTCGTCTCCATGTCATGCTTGTCCGTGCGCGGACGGAATTTAACTTCCTTAACCTGAGTCGACTTTTGGTTAAGTCGCATCCGATGTTCTTTTTTGCTCTGTTCATACTTAAATTTCCCATGGTCCATAATCCGGCAAACCGGGGGTTCAGCGGTTGGCGCAACTTCGACCAAGTCATAACCTGCGTCCCTCGCTTGCCGGAGGGCCTCAGATGTTTTGAGGATCCCAAGTTGTTCGCCCTCAGCCCCGATGACTCGGACTTCCGGCACTTTAATGAGATGATTTATCCGTTGCTTAGGAATAGTCACACGCGTCATTCGAAGAGAAAAGACGAATTTTTTACGGCCTCGGGCGTCTCGTCCCGAATAAGCTGCAGAATATCATTCATAGACAGTGTTCCCAGGTTTTTGCCATTTCGCTGACGGACCGACACCGTTTCGCTTTCTGCTTCCCGGTCGCCCACTACTAGCATGAGAGGCACCTTAGCCTTTTCCGACTCACGGATTTTAAGGCCAACCTTTTCATTTCGCAAGTCCAAGTTCACCCGACACCCCTGTTCCCGAAGGTTTTTCGCCACATTTTTGGCATAATTCTCGTGTTTTTGCGAAATTGGAAGGATGGCGACTTGGACCGGGGCCAACCAAGTTGGAAAAGCGCCCCCATAATGTTCGAGCAAAATCCCAAAAAATCGTTCGATGGAACCCATCAAAGCCCGATGAATCATGATGGGCTGATGAGATTTCCCATCTTCCCCGATATAGGTTAGCCCAAAGCGTTCTGGGTTATTAAAATCGACTTGCACTGTGGAGCATTGCCAGGACCGTCCCAGGGCATCTTGAATTTTGACATCGATCTTCGGACCATAAAACACGCCTTCGCCAGGATCTTCTTGAAACGCATAGCCCCCATCTTTTAAAGCCGAGGCCAACGCCTGGGTGGCTTGGTCCCATTGGTCAAGAGAACCAACCGCTTTCTCAGGTCGGGTAGAAAGGTACATCTTGAATTCGCTGAAGCCGAATGTCCCCAACATAAAGGTGGTAAATTTCAGAACTCTTCGAACTTCCTCAGCAAGCTGGTCGGGGCTACAGAAAATATGGGCATCATCTTGCGTAAAGCCTCGAACCCGCATGAGTCCATGAAGGACGCCTGACCGTTCATAACGATAAACCGTTCCCAATTCGCCATAGCGAACAGGAAGATCGCGATAGCTTCGTAAATGCGATTTATACACCATGATGTGAAACGGGCAATTCATGGGCTTGAGCTGATACTCGCTTGACTCAACCGGCATGGAGGCAAACATATTTTCCCGGTAAAAGTCCAAATGCCCACTCGTCTTCCACAAATCTAACCGCGCCACGTGCGGGGAATACACCATTTCATAATCGTTAGCCAGATGCTGGGCTCGCCAAAAATTTTCCATGAGCAACCGAATTTGCGATCCTTTGGGATGCCATAAAATCAACCCAGGGCCGGTTTCATCTTGAATACTAAACAGGTCCAGTTCTTTGCCTAATTTGCGATGGTCGCGCTTTTTTATTTCTTCAAGATTATCCAAATGTTTTTGTAAGGCGTCTTCCGAAGGGAAGGAGGTACCATAAATGCGCTGCAACATGGGATTGCGTTCATCCCCACGCCAGTAGGCTCCTGCACTCGTAAGCAACTTGAAGGCTTTGATTTGCCCGGTGGAAGGCACATGGGGCCCGCGACAGAGGTCGACAAACTCCCCTTGAGTATACGCAGAAATGGATTCTCCATCTGGAAAACCTTGTATGAGTTCAACTTTATAGGCTTCACCGAGGTTCTTAAAAAATTCAATCGCCTCTTCTTTGGAGAATTCTCGTCTTGAAACAGGAAGATTCCGCTTAATGATGTCTAAAGCACAGGCTTCGATTTTTTCCAAATCTTCCGGAGTAAATGGGCGTTCAAATGCGAAATCATAGAAAAATCCATTTTCAATGGCTGGCCCAATGGTCAATTTGGCAGTGGGGAAACATTCCTTCACGGCTTGGGCCATAATATGCGTGCTGCTATGACGATACACCTCTTGCCCTTCAGGGGAATCAAATGTAAGCGGTTCCAATGTTGCATCTTCGTCTACTGCTGCCACTAAATCTCGTTCTACCCCATTTACCTTCACGGCAAACACTTCCTTGGAGCGAAATCCACCAAATTTGATTAACGCGTCCTTCGCAGACGTGCCCTTCGGAAACGCTTGGGGGTCTTTACCCTGAACCGATAGTTGAATCATGTCCATCATTCACTATTTACTGTAAGCTTCAATATTGAAGCAGCATTCTTGAGAACTCGTTTCTTCTACCACCACGCAACAAAAGACACCTCTCCCTCAAAAAGGAAGCTGGATGCCTTTGAAATGTATTGGAAAATGGTAGGCGCGGGCGGTATTGAACCGCCGACCTCTACCGTGTCAAGGTAGCGCTCTCCCCCTGAGCTACGCGCCTATATTCTACTCGACTTATGCTAGTCTGCCAAGGAAGCCATGTCAAGAAATAGCTGATAAATAAAGGGAAAGGGGAAACTCAACGGGAAAGGTCTGGAGCGGACAACTTACGTTTACTCGGGGCGGTTTGTTTGGCCTGACTCACCGAAATGCCAAATTCGGTAATTTTTTTCCGCAAGGTATTACGATTCAGTCCCAACAGACGAGCCGCTTTAATTTGGTTGCCATGCGTTTCCCGCAAAGCGAGTTCGATAAGGGGCCGCTCAACTGCCCGCATCAAGGTAGGATAGAGATCTTTCCCAGAACCGACATTCATGGCGCGGACAAAGTCACCGATCTTTTTTTCCACATAACTCGCGAGACTCACATCTTTGTGGTCCACCGACGATTCCTGAGCCCCAGATGTCCCCATAATTTGGGGAATCTGGTTTAACATGCGCCAGGCAGGCAGAGGACCGGCATACACAAACATTTTGGACAAATTTAAATGGCCATTGAGCTCAGAGAGATTGGGGAGAACCTCTGAACTCGGTTCATCCAAAATCACACCTGAGAAATCTTCGGACTCCATTGCCGTTTCCAATGACGAACAATCATCCACCACTTTGACCCGGTTTTGAAGATCGCGATGAATCGCTCGGGACTTTAATTCAGGATCGTTGGTCAGAAGTGCGAAGCGGAGTTGAGGATTAGGAGAAGTCATAGTTCGGTGGTTGAGAAACAGAGAACGGCGATTATGTCGAAACCAACAATTTGTTTCAATTGAGAGAATTGCCTAGGTTGAGCTTCTCACGCTCCCAGCCCTAAAAGGGGACACAACATACGCAAGAGACACCAAATGACGGTGCCACCAATGACATCCAACAACAACCCAGCTTGCACCATGCGGAGAATCGGCACACGACCTGTGCCATAGACAATGGCATTCGGCGGAGTAGATACGGGCAAGACAAACGCCAGACTCGCCGCCATGCACGCAGCCAGTACGGGAGGGACAGGAGAAAAATTTGCAGAATGCGAAATCGCAATGAGCACCGGTACCAACATGCTCGTCGCTGCGGTATTCGAGGCTAATTCCGTGAGTACAAGAGCGGTCAAAATCGCCACACCCATTAAACTCCACACCGATTCAATACCAAACAATCCAACCATGCCTTGGCCAATCGTATGGGCCAGTTCCGTCTTCACCATCAATTCGCCAAAAGCGATACCACCGCCAAATAACAAAATCGTACCCCAATGAATATTGGCAGCCTGTTTCCACGTGAGGGTAAACGTGCCTTGCCGAAGGTCCAGTGGCAAAAGAAACAAGAGTCCCGACGCAAAAATGGGAACCAGTTCTTTCGGAAGATGGGTCTTGACCCATTGCATGAGTGAATGGTCAGGTTCAAACCAAACAGACAACAATGCCGGTAACACCCACAAAAATACCGCTAATAGAAATACACCAAAAGCGTAGGATTCTCCACGGGTCCATGGCACAGATGGAGTCATAGGCATCGTCAATGAAGAATGGGCGGATGCTGTGAGGGACGATGGAGCATACAACCAATACAGCACAGAAAACATCACCAGAAGCATCACACCAGCCACAGGCACGCCGAGCAACATCCACTGGTCAAAGGAAATCGTCGTATTCGCTTGCTCAGCAAGTAGTCCAATCCCAATTAAGTTCGGTGGGGTACCAATTAGCGTCGCCACACCGCCAATGCCTGCCCCATAGGCCAAACACAGCAAAAATCCAGTCTCAAATTTACCTAAATCTTTTCCGCTCTGTCGTAGAGCATTCAACACCCCCAACGCGATAGGGAGCATGACGGCTGTCGCGGCCGTATTGCTAATCCACATCGACATGCCCGCCACGGCCAAACTGAGTGCCATCATAATCCGAATGGGATTACTGCCCACCCATTTTCGTGAAAGGAGCCAATTGCCAAATCGTCCATCTAACCCATGCACCGTCAACGCTTCGGAAATAAAAAAACTCCCGATAAACAAGAAAATGATGGGATGGGAAAATGCCGCAAACACCGACTTCATCGAATCCAGGCCAGCCAAGACACACAGACCACACCCCAATAACGCGGTAACCGGCAATGGAATAGGTTCCGTAATCCACATCACCACCACCCACGTCAAAATCGCCGCCAACGTCCGAGCCTGATCCGAGAGCGAATCCGGAAGAAACAGGAACATTAACGCCGCGAAGAAAGGAGCAACCAATAAACCCAAAAGATGGGGGGAAGAACGCGACGAGGGTTGGTAAATGGAGGAATTCATAGGGAATTGACGCAGTAGGACTATCGGATAGAAGACGCTAGGAAGGCCTTACCAACCCAAAGGCACAGGAAAAAGCATAATACATGAAAATGAATAAGCCTCTCTTTGGTGTTAGCCAATCACTGATAGACCGCTGGCCTTGGCGGCAAGGGCCAAGGCCGTGTCATGCGTGGCCATGACGAGATTTTCTTTTGCTTGCTCTTTCCACATTAATGCTGTGGCCAGATGAATAGCATCAAGAGTTCCTAAAGTCGTAGGTAGGGGCTGGGATGCTCGGGCAAGGACTGGGTGCGTCAGTTCAATGATTTCCAACCCTTCAAGTAGGCGAAAAATCGCCTCCCGCCGAATCGCGATGGCCTCCTCTCCAAAATTTTCCACCAGGCGTAGTCGGTCCATTGTACGAAGACATTCAACTTCAATGAGAGCTGAACTCATTCCCCGTTCAATCTTCTTCCATTCTTTGAGAGCATTTGATTGGCCAAAAAGCACACGGAGTAAAACAGAAGAATCAATATACGCAATCACCGCTCGACCTGCCGCTCTTCGAGGAGGAGGGCCACAATGTCCTGACGCAAGCGAAGCGGAGGAGGCAAGGGAATGCGATGCAGTTTGGGTTGATGGGGAGGAGGCAATCGTACTTGTAACAGTCCGCCATGTACTTCATAGGGAATCACCTTCGCGATAGGGGTATTACGATCCATCACAGTTAAAGTATGCCCCCGGCGGACCTGACGAAGATGTTCACTGAGTCGGCTTTTGAAATCGGCAATGCGAATATTATTCATGACTATATTCTAGTCATATCTGGTCATAATTACAAGATTATAACCCGCTGTTTGAAGAAAGGGATGACAAGAATGTGCGGACTGAAGAAGTATTAAGATATATGGGTTACGATTTAAATATTGGGACTCAACATTAAGATTGGCCTTTGGGCCGTCCACGGGGACGGAGGGTGCTTTCAAGATTCAAACGACGGGTGGTGCGTTGCACCCAGGATTCCTTGCCAAATGGACGGCCGCGCTGGACACACTGACGGACAGCTTCCAATTCCTCATCCGTTTGCGGCTCGTTGGTCCAATTCACCCATTGTCGAGGACGTGTAACTGGCCAATCTGTTAACCATTGACGATATGTTGGTCCTTGGGTTCGACGCCACAAACTCGACCATTGCCAATTCTCAGCCTGTTTGACTAATTTTGCCCGTAACGCATTGCGTTCGACATATCGGCACACGGTCAAGAAATGCTCGTCGCTTTGCACAGGAAATGATTTATAGCGTCCTTGGTATAGGTGTCCACTTCCGACTGACTGATGTTGGGCATGCCATCGTTGGGTATGGGTCAGCGTCAACCAGGCCATAAACCGAGACAAATCTCCATCTCGTCGCGGCCACAGGACCAAATGCCAATGATTTGGCATGACACAATACGCTAAGATCCTGACCGGAACTTGGACTTGGGCTTCCTGCAGCACTTGTTCCCACAGTTGATAATCCTGTGGCGTCT
>JAOUQB010000424.1 GCA_029879555.1 Nitrospirota bacterium
TGACAGATATTATTGAAGGGTGGGCCACACACGGACACAAATGGTTACCCGAGTATCAGGCCGGCACGTGGGGACCCGTTGAAGCCGACCGTCTCATCCAAACCGACGGCCACCACTGGCGCGAAGTGTAACTCTTTTCTCTACCTGACAAACTCCCCGATCATCCCCGCTTGGCTCCCTCTATCGATTAACAGTCGTGTAATTCTGAGCCGAGAAGCACACGGGTATTTTTTGACATCAGGTAGGAACAACGACCAGGTCGGAATGATGGGCGATATGGGTAAAATCCTGATCTGCCGTCAATAACGGGTACCCATGCTCAATACAGGCGGCGGCAATCAAGAAATCAATTGGGCCGGCCTGAACACCTTTGGAGCGACAGGTATTACGAAGTTGTGCAGCTTCCACATATGTTTCACGAGTCAATTCAAGAAGAGGAAACGGTTCAAGTAGAGCCAAAAGGCGATGAAAATCTCGTAGAAATTTAAGGCCATCCAAAAGCTCTTGAAGAATATTTCCTATTAAGAGCAACCCATGCCCTTGCGTGACATGAAACCGAAAAGCCTGAACAAATCGGTTAGTTTCTTCTACCTGCGGTCGACGAAGCACCAATGACCATACGGAGGTATCAACGACCAGATTCACGGTCTTGCCGATCTTCTTTATAGTTCCACCCTTCCCGAAATTCGAGTGATCCCATCGCTCGAAGGATCTTTCGCTGCTGGCGGCGTTGAATAAATTCCTCTAAGGCCTTCGTCACTGTCTCCTTCTTGGTGCGAAACCCTCCCGCTTTTAGGGCCTTGTTTAACAGCGCATCTTCAATGGCTAAGTTTGTCGGCATAGTTATCTCCATGTGTAGACATTACACATAAATGATAATTCGTAGTGCCTTGGTTGTCAAAAATGGCGGACAATACATTCAGAGAAGAGCTCGAGTGAAGAAGAGGAGGCTAGCACGGTATGGACAGAGCACCGTCAAATGGCGTTTTCACTCACTTCAGACAGACCTATCACGTTACTGCTTCGAGAGAACAGCTCAGATTGAGGACTTGCCTACGCAAAGAGAGGCTTCGATGGCCTGTTCTAGGCGGGTCAAACCTTTCAGGACGTCCGAACCGACATGAACACGAATGACGCGGCGTTGTCGGCTGGTCAGACTTTGTAGATCTCCTAAGGCTTGCGCCGCCTTGAGGACGCCAAAGGAATACGCCTCATCGGGAATGGCGAGATCTTCAGCATCGTCACAGGTCACTTGAATAAACACCCCTGAATTGGGCCCACCTTTATGCAATTGCCCTGTGGAATGGAGGAAGCGTGGTCCGTAGCCTACTGTGGTCGCAACCTGTTTGGTTTCTCGAATTTTTGTGCGGATCCGATCAAAAATAGCATGAACAGCCTCAGTCCGTTCCACATAGACATTCATGGCGAAATAATCACCAGCCTGAAGACGGGTAACGTGTGCGGCCACGAGATCATCCAACGTGGAATGTCCCTTGAGCGCTTGCGCGTTTGTCTCATCAGCAAACACCTGAACGCCATCATCAACGAGTAGCGGAGAGGATTCGACAAGTTTCCCATCTTGTTTGAATGTTTCCAGATGGGCTTTGGTATAGTCTTTACTTTCTTGGACATTCGGCTGATCGAAGGCATTGATACCCAATAGGGCTCCGGCCACCGCCGTCGCCATCTCCCACAAGAAAAACTCTTGCCCGAGATTGAGTAAGTCCGCCATATCAATGCGAATGACAGGATGGCCGGCTTGTTCCAAGGCGTTGACACTAGCGTCTTGCTCCGCATCAATCCCTTGTTCATAGCGGATATAGGCAATGACTCGATCTTGGCCATAGACCTCAGGCGTACCCACCATTTCGCCTTCAACAGGAATAATCCCTTTGCCCTCCTTACCCGTACTTTCCGCCACCAATTGCTCCAACCACGCACCCAAATCCCATAGCGCGGGTGAGGTCACAAAGGTAAGTTTGTCTCGACCAGCCTTGGCCAAGGTTCCCAATACCGCTCCCAACCGCACTCCAGGATTCTCCTGGGCTGGCACGGATGCCTCACAGGAATGTCGCATGCGTTCCGTCTGATTCAAGAACTGGTCAATATTCAACCCCATCAACGCAGCCGGCACAACGCCGAAATTGGAGAGGGCGGAATATCGTCCACCAATTTCAGGAATGCCTGGCAGGATATGTCTGAATTTCAATGTTGTGGCCACACCTTCCAACAACGATCCCGGATCGGTGATCGCCACAAAATGCTGACCGGCCTTGTCACCAACCACCTGTCGCATCCGTTCAAAGAAATATTTCTGAAAGACTAATGGTTCGGTTGTCGACCCAGATTTACTGGCAACGATGCAGAGTGTCTTGACCAAATCCACATGTCGTTCAAATGATCGAACCTGGGAAGGCACCGTACTATCCAACACATGCAATTCTGGATAGCCATCAATGACGCCATAGGTCATCCGTAACACTTCCGGGCACAAACTACTTCCTCCCATCCCTAGGAGCAGCACATGTTGAAACCCTGCCTCCTGAATGTCTTTGGCGACGGCTTGAAGTCGGCTGATATGAGGCAATTGTTCTTGCGAAATCGTCAACCACCCCAACGCATGGCGAATAATGTTCTGTGCCTCAGGATCCTGATGCCACACCGTAGGGTCTTTCGCCCAAATCCTACGAACCAGATTGTTCTGTTGGATGTCAGTGAGCGACTGATCCACTGCACTCTGCATGGCACCAAGTGCATAGGTGACCCGATCTAACTTAGGTCCCAGCACCTCTGCCCGCTTGCGACTAATGGCGCCCATCAATTGATCAAAGGCATCCACAAATAATTTGGCTCCATCACGCAAAAGAGTCTCGGTAATCGCTTCAAGAGAAATTCCCACCTCCGCTAACTGTTGCATCGTCGTATTGGCCTCCGCCAACCCTTCTTGAATCGTCTGTTTCGCCATACCATGATCGCGAAAGGCCGCAAACGTGGCTTCGGGCATGGTATTAACCGTATCGGGCCCGATCAGTTGATCGACATACAACGTATCCGGATAGTGAGGGTTTTTGGTTCCCGTGCTCGCCCACAAAACTCGCTGGACTCGCGCACCTTTGGCTTTACAG
>JAOUQB010000425.1 GCA_029879555.1 Nitrospirota bacterium
AGTGGAACTCGTTCCCGCCAACCCAAAATAAAATTGTGTGCTGCCATTGTCTAACGGGATACCTTGTAAGCCATATGCCACTGCACGGTCTTCTTCTTCAGAAAACGGCTCAGGATCCTTCACCTGCAAGACAAGGTGGCTGCCTGCGATTTGGGCATATTCTTCCAGCATTTCTTGAACTCGCGTCGCATAACCTTTTATCCCCGGTAGGCCAGTAGCCAGTTTTTTCGACAAGTAAAAACGCAACGTGATGGGCTCAGCCAAATTAGCAAGCACATTTTTGGTCCCATCTGAGAGGGTATAGAGCTTATGATCAGTGAGATCGAAGCGGGCAGAACGTAAGGCGGCATTACTCATCATATTGAATGCCCCGAATAGGACAGCTGCCAGAGCAATACCAGTTCCCGTCAATAATCGTTTATTCATAGATTCCTCTTCATTTGTTCCATGCTGTTCTCATGATCAAGACGTTTCGTCCTTATTCGGCTTTTTTCATATCGATGACAGTGGCCGTCGCAAAGAGCCAAAAGGCAATCAGTGAAAGGAAATACACGATGTCTCGCAGGTCCAATACGCCTTTACTTATTGATTGAAAATGCGTCAAAAAACTAAATGAGCTGATAGCGCTCAGGAGAAATTGCGGTGCCCATCCGCTGAAAAGTTCCAGGACTAACGGAAATCCACTTAAGATAAATCCCAAACAGATCACGACGCTCACGACAAAGGCAATGACTTGATTTTTTGTCAGCGCCGAAATGCACGAACCGATCGATAAAAAACCACCGGCCATCAGCAGACTGCCGATATAACTTGCGAGGATCACGCCATTATCAGGTTCGCCCAGAATATTCACGGTAATCCACATCGGAAAGGTCAGCGCCAGTGCAATCCCGGTAAAACACCACGCCGCCAAAAATTTTCCGGCCACGGCTTCCCACATGGTGACCGGCAAGGTGAGTAACAATTCAATAGTACCTGACCGCCGTTCTTCAGCCCACAGACGCATGGCCAGCGCGGGAATCAGCACCAGGTAGAGCCAGGGATGAAAATCAAAAAATGGCGCGAGGTCTGCTTGCCCCCGAACAAAAAAGTTGCCTAAGTAAAAGGTAAAGGCTCCACTGAGCATGAGGAAGATGACGATAAACACCGCCGCAATGGGAGTGGCAAAATATCCCGCCAGCTCTCGTTTGAAGATCACTCGTATACGTCCCACAAAGCCTCCTTGCTGACTTTTCTAATCGGATTCGATCTTATGAAATGGCCTGATTTGTTGTTGTTAACAAACGAAAAACATCGTCCAATTGCCCCCGATCCTGATAGAGCTGCTCAACGTTCCATCCCTGATCCCGGGCATATTGGCCAATATCGGGAAGAATCCATTGTCCCTCGTCCGGATAAATTCTCAACCGCACAAGATCTCCATCTTTTCCCCTGTCTTCAACACGTTTGACCCCCTTCACGGTCCTTAAGCCTTCCCGTGCCATCACAGGGTCAACTCCCTTCACCATGATCACAACCGTATTATGAGTAGGCCCCTGCCCTTCTAATTCAGTCGGTGTGCCATCAGACACAACCTTGCCGTTGGCAATGATCATCGCTCGAGAACACACGGCATGCACTTCTTCCAAAATATGGGTAGACAAGATAATGGCTTTCTCTTGAGCCATCGCACGAATGAGGGCACGCACTTCGTATTTTTGATTAGGATCTAAACCATCGGTTGGCTCATCCAAGACCAACACATCTGGATCATGCAAAATCGCTTGCGCCAAACCGACACGTCGCTTAAAGCCCTTTGACAGTGTTTCTATCGATTGATCCAACACTGATTGAAGATTCACCTTTTCCACCGTCTCAGCGACGGTTCGCTTGAGGGTGTCTCCACCAAGACCACGCATTTGCCCAATAAACGTCAAAAATGAAGCGGGTGTCATATCTTGATAGGCCGGCGCACCTTCGGGGAGATAGCCAATTCGTGTTTTCGCAGCAAGGGCATCCTCCTGAACATCATGCCCACAGACACGCACAGTCCCACTGGTTGGAGTAAGAAACCCCGTGATCATTTTCATGGTGGTCGATTTGCCAGCACCATTCGGGCCTAGAAAACCGAGCACTTCTCCTTTGCCGACAGTAAACGACACGCCATCCACGGCGACAATTGAGCCAAATGTTTTCCGTAAATTGTTAATCTCAACCATAGTTGTCATTGATGCCCTCTTTCCCAGATGGTTTGTGCCCTCAATGCAGATAGAGCTCCGGCAGTGATGCGTTGTTAGTCTTTTTTTTTGGGGGCTTCGCGATCATGGACGGCTGAATCGTTTCCCAGAAACGTTGGCCATCCCAGATATGTGACTCTTGGGTAGTATACAGGGTCCGATCCAAGTTCCAAATGGCTTCTTTCACATCTGTATTATCTGGAACAGGAGCAGTCAACATTTGAGCGGCCGCCCCGAGACTCAAGCAAGGTTTCCCCTCCTGTTTGATGGAAGCCCACTTCAATAAGGCCTGACGGGTTTTCATGGCGGACTGTTCCTGGCATGCGGCCTTCACCGCCTGAATCGCGTTTCGCTCAGATTCCAACGCTCTCTGAGCTCTTGAGTCAGATTCTTCATCTTTGAACTGGCTTCGTCGACGCCGATCCCACCACCAACCCACGAGCGTCAGAACCCACAGGCCCAGCAGTCCTCCAACAATCCCTAGCCAAGAGTTCGTCCCAGCTAGCAGAGAAGAAGGCTCTGATGTCGTAAGGGGAACATCATGTTGACGTGTTCCATCAGATTGAACGGGTTCTGAGAATTGGCTAGGTGGTTGATCAGTAACTCTAGCCGCTTGGGTCGGGACGTCTCCACGCACCATTAATGTTCTAGCTGGCAATTCCGCCGTTTCCCATCGAGCCTGTTCAATATTCCACCAGGGAATACGAATGGCAGGAACCGTGACCGAGCCCGGTTGCGTCGGCACCAGAGCAAACTTTTCCTCCCGCGTGCCCACGACCCAGGTACCATCAAACCCTGTGGTGGCTTTCGCCTTGTCTGGATAGGTTTTGATAGATCCATATTCTGGCACCGGTAATTCCGGTAATTGTTCTCCACGCAGCCCCTTGGCAAACATCAC
>JAOUQB010000044.1 GCA_029879555.1 Nitrospirota bacterium
TGAACTTTTCCGCCTGCCGTATGGAGAGTAATTTGCGGATTGTGGGGGTCTGCCTTGATTCCGGCATCAAAGGCCAGGTCTTCTGATATGGTGGTAAACGTCGCACCCGTATCAACGATAAGGTGCGCTTGATAGAGGTCATTAAATTCCACCCTGGCAATCCATACCCCACCTTGACGCTCCAATGGGATAATCGAATCTTCAGATCCAGCCGTGATCTTTCCAGATGTGGAGGTGCCGGATTTGGCTTGCAGAAGCGCTTGATCTAAAGGAATACGACTAAATATGGATTGGCCACCCACCACGATCCCGATAACCAAGAGTCCAAAAACCATGAAAAAACGGGCCGATCCCATTAACGAAGCTCCAAAGAATTGAGCGTGCAGAGTGCAACTCTTAACACATGAGTCTTGGTTTGCTTGTCGGTTATTGGTCGCGCACTCTTGACGTGACCGTCATATTTTATGGTGAGTTTGGGTGGAGGAAAACAGTTGGGCCAACGGAAAGAGGCAGAGCGATTGCGCTTTGAGTGGCTTTAAACCCTGTGGTTTTATTGCAAATTAATTGCAAAAGTCGTTGACAGGAAAACACCTCTTTGCTAGTTTGAAGCGATTGCTCAATATCATGCGCCGATCAAATTTCCCTTTTCCATTTTCAGTCATCACCAGTCTCACCATTGCCCTGGCGCTGGTACTCGTGGCCTCTGTGCCGTTTAGTCATGCCCTCGAGATTCATCATCTCTTTTCTTCCATTGATCATGATGGGCATCAACATTCTGATTTTGATCTTTGCCAGTGGGTGCAACAGCATACCAGCTCCTCCTTAGCTTGGGCGTTGCCTCAATTAGCACAACGGTCATGGATGTATTCCCTCCTGCCGGTTGGCAAGGAGGAACTCCTGTTTTCTCTCCCTTCCAATCTCTTGCATTCTCGCGGTCCTCCAACTTCCCTTTTCTCTTAACATTTCATTTGTTATTCCGCAGATTCAATTGCGGCCCATGATGTTGTGTCCGGTTGAGCTGGGGTAATTCCCTTGTGGGGACGACTTCATTCGTGAGCCACTTAGCTGAAAGGGGAGAGACTTCCATGAGGGCTTGGAGATTGTTGAGGGTACGTTTTCTGCCAGTAATCGCATCCCTCGGGATTATTTGTCTGATTTATCCTGTCGCCCAGGGTCAAGGAGATACGTCGAATGGTGTGGAGTATTTAAGGGTCATGACCGGAATTGTTCAATATGAGGATTTACGTCCGGTTCCTCAAGCCATGGTTGAATTGCGTGACAGGGAAGGGACATTGCTTGAAACTCAAGAAACGAACGAAGCTGGCGTCTTTATTTTTAGGGCGCCCGACAAGGGTATTTTTTCTCTTCGTGCGATGCAATCTGCCCTGTCGAGTGAATCGAAAATTGTGACAATCACCACCGAGCCTCTGACGGAGGTCACATTGACGCTTGCCTCTCGGGAAGAATTAACGCTGGAAATTGTGTCATCCGTGCCGCCAATTCAACATCATACTTCAAGTGAAACCTATACGATGCGCCGGAGGGATATTGAAGAATTGCCACGTGGGAATAATGCGGAATTACAGGATGTGTTGATGACACTTCCAAGTGCTGTTGATGGGGGGCTTGGACAGGTGCATATTCGACAAGAGCATGCTGGCTTGCAATTTCGAATTGACGGTGTCCCAATACCAGATACGGTGTCATCGGTTTTTTCAGATATTCTTTCACCTCGAACCTGGGAGCGAGCTGATATTATTTTAGGGGGCCCTGAAGCCCAATTTGGGAATCGAACCACGGCCGTATTGGATATCACGACCAAGAGTGGTACCGACCCTGGATTTGGGTCGGCCCAATTCTTAGGGGGATCCAATGAAACCATTCATCCGTCCATTGAATTTGGCGGAACGGTGGGATCGACGTTTCGTGTGTATGCACAGAATAGCTTTATTTCGACGAACCGAGGATTAAATCCTCCGACCTTGGGCAAAACGATATTCCATGATCAAAGCACACGTAATCAAACCTTCCTTCGTGGGGATTGGCAAATCAATAATCAGAATAATGTGACTGGGTTATTCCTCAATTCCATTGCCAAATTTCAAATTCCCACCCGCCCTGATTTACTTCTCAATCCGACTCTGGTGGGATTAATCCAGGCCCAAAATCCAGGGTTTATCCCGGTTCGCTCTCAAGATATTGATGAATTTCAAAAAGAGACGAATCAATATAGTCATCTCGTCTGGCGGCATGATGTGGATCCTCAACGCTTCTTTAGTGTGGCTGGATATTTTCGACATACGCGAGCCACCTTTTCGACGGATCCGTTGAATGTCTTGGCCTATACTCAAGATCTGGAGGAACCATTTTCTGCTGGAGATCAAGATCGTTTTGCCTATTCTGGGGGCTTTCGATTTGACTATACCCATCGCGTCAATCCTGAACATTTAGTCAAGGCTGGCCTTCAAATCGATCGAACTCAAACTGTGAATAAAACGAGGCTTTCTGTTTTTCTTCGGGACGGGTTTGGTAATCCCACTGGTGGAGTGGTTTCCCGGAACGCCGACAACCGAATAATTGGTTGGCGTGAGGAATTGTGGGTGCAAGATCAATGGACTCCATCGGAGGAATGGACTGTGAATCTTGGGGTTCGGTTTGATCAAATTCAAGGGCTGACGCATGATGGGCAGGTGAGTCCTCGTCTGGGGGTGAGTTATGCCTGGACGCCTAATCATGTGGTCCATGCTTTTTATGGACGATTATTTACGCCGCCAAATCTTGAAGCGGTTCAGTTTGCGCAACTGGGAACTGTTGGCACAACGGCTGAACCCGAAAATGTCACGAATCGTGTGGTCGAGCCCGAACGAGCCCATTATTTCGAAGTGGGGTCAGCTCATGCGCTTGGGGAATCCGTGACCGTAGAATTAACCGGGTTTTATAAGTTGAGTAAAAACTTTTCTGATGCCGGACAATTTGGAACGACTCCGCTTTTGAATTATTTTGCGTTTGAACGAGGGTGGCAACGAGGGGTCGATCTCAGTATTAAGGCCAAAATTTTTGATAATGTAACTGGTCGGGGCAGTGTGGCTTGGGGGCAATGTCGAGGGAAGGGATTGCAATCGGGGCATTTTCTTCTGGAACAGGAAGAAATTAATGACATCAATAGCCAAAGCGGGGTGTTTTGTGACCATATGCAACTTGTGACGAGTTCTGCGGTGTTGACGTACCATCCCTTTGACCAAACGACCCTCACTGGGCAAATGTTATTCGGGTCCGGATTACGGACGGCCGATCCAGGACAAAAAACCAATTCAAGCCATAGTTCTTCGCATACGACCTATAACGTCTCGATTGAACAGGCCCTATCTGTATGGGATCGTTACCAGGTCGTCCTTGGGTTTGATGTGATTAATGTGTTAGACCAACAGGTCTTTCTGAATAGTGGCGAGGGAAGTATTGGCTTGGGGGTTTCCCATGCGAATCTCCCTCGTTCCTTTTTCTTTCGAGGGCAATTGTTCTTTGGTGGGTAAACATATGCTGTGGCAAAAAATTCTTAGAGGCCTGATCATCATCGGTTGTTTTGTGGCGGCCTTCCCCCATCCGTCTTATTCCAAGCCTTCAGATGTTTCGACTCATCAATCTGATCACGAGGAGGATGCGCAAGTTGAAACCCTTCCCATGGTTCACGTGCATGGGCTGCGTTTAAATAAAGATCAACAGCGTGGTCCTGTTCCTCAAAAAACGCCGTGGCCAACCATTCCCATTCAACTAGAAGGCAGAGAATTGGATGATTGGCTTAAGGCCCGTTTTTTGGTGGGCACAGATGGTGAGGCCACCGTCGTGATTCTAGAGCCTGCCGCGAATCGGGACTTGACGCACTCGGCTCTGTCGGCTCTTCGGCAATGGACGTTTTTGCCGAAAATGGATGGTGATCAGCCTGTCGAAGGGGAGGTTTCCCTTCGAATTCATTTCCGAACGCAATAAATCACTAGAGAAAATTGGGTGTCTCGAGCAAAACGAGTGTATGGGGTACCATTTCCAAATTTCCTTTTTTTTATAGACTTTTCTTGAAAAAACGCGTATTCTTCCTTTCCTAGTCGATTGGAACATCAAAGATTCCCACCCCTTGGAGTAGGGATTATGGTTAGTCTCTCCGATTTCGGAAAGGTGATTATCCTTTTTCCTTGCCGTGTTTCTTTCCCCCAATTTCCGCATCTTTCCTTTTTAGTATTGTAGATGATAGCCAGTTGGCTTAAAAGTCGTCGAATCTTCTTTGTGGTCGCGATGCTGCTCATGGTCACGAGTGGATTGCTACTGTATTGGCTGTATTTGGGCTCGATTGATCGGGAGAAGCTTCGGTTGATGGACTTGGCCCTCGTACATGTCCAACAACTGGAAGCTATGAGCGAGATCGCGGAGGGAGAGCCGGACAAAGCCAGCGATTTCCTTCCCAAAGCGGATCGAATACAAACCATCTTTCACTCACAGCCCAAAACCCATCGCTTTGGGCAATCAGGGAAAATATTATTGCTGGAAGAGGCAGACCGTTCATTCGGCATAAACATTTCAGGACAATCGACTTCCGCGCTTCTTTCCGATGAAACGGGAAGGAAATTTCTCATGGCCTACGTTCCGTTGGCCGGTCATTCAATTGGGGTTGCTGCCACGATTGATCTTCAAGAACTTCAATTACCCTATTGGCAGTCAGGTGTCGGTATAGAAATCATGGAATTGCTCGCCATGTTGTTGGGTGGGGTGTTTATCTTTTATCGCAAAGATTCTGGGCCACAAAATATTCAAGATAATGAAGCCACGATTCGGGCTATTGTTGCAAGTGCCGGTGAAGGGATCGTGACATTTAATGAATGTTCAATCATTGAAACGTTCAATGAAACCGCCGAGGCGATGTTTCTGTACGACATGGATGAGATAATTGGAAAGCCATTCCAGTCGCTGCTTGTTTCATCTGATCGCGATACCTGTGATACCTTTTTGTTGACCTACCGCTCGCAGGGTTTGACTCGTATGTCAGGGGTGGTGAAAGAGTTTCAGGGCCGGCGAAAAGATGGGGCCGTTTTTCCGCTGACCCTCACATTGACGGAAGCGCCCATTTGGGGCCATCGCCTCTTTACCGTGTTACTGCGAGACATCACTGAACAAAAATTGACCGAACGTCGATTAGCCGCCCAATATGCTGTCGCACAAGTATTAGCGGAACGTACCACCATTCAAGAAGCGACACCGGAAATTCTGCGAGCGGTTTGCGAAAGTTTAGGGTGGCAGTTGGGAATCCTGTGGCAAGTCGATCCAGATTCGCAGGTGTTGCGGTGTGTCGAGGTCTGGCGGACTTCACCGGATCGGTTCTCTCGATTTGTGGACCTGACGCAAGGGATGACTTTCTCAAGAGGGGTTGGCCTTCCCGGGCGGACCTGGGGTGAGGCACAACCGGTTTGGATTCCAGATGCCGTCCAAGATCGAAACTTTCCTCGTGCACCGATGGCTGCCGAGGAGGGACTTCATGCCGCTTTTGCCTTCCCTATTCAGCTCGGAATGGCAATTTATGGAGTCATGGAGTTTTTTAGTCGAGAAATTCAAGAACCTGATCAAGCCTTATTGCATCAAATGTTATCGGTGGGAAGTCAGATTGGGCAGTTTATGGAACGAAAAAACACCGAAATGATTTTGCGGGAGCGTGAAGAGGAAACTCGATTAATTTTGGATACGGCATTAGATGCGGTGGTGACGTTTAATGAAGCGGAACAGATTTTGAGTTGGAACGCGCAGGCGGAGCGCATGTTTGGTTGGTCGCGCCAAGCAATTCTTGGTCGATCATTGGTCGCTACGATTATCCCCGAGATCTATCGTGAGGGGTATCTCGAGGGGTTGCAAAATTATGTTAGGACGGGTTTCAGTGAAATCTTGAATCATCGCGTGGAATTATCAGGGCTGCATCGGGACGGCCATGAATTCCCTCTTGAAATGGCCATAACCGCCGTGCGCTCAAAGGGGCAATTTATTTTTAGTGGATTTTTCCGAGATTTAACCGAACGACGGCAAACGGAAGAAGCCTTGCGTAAAAGTGGGGAACAGCTCCGACAAGCCCAAAAAATGGAAGCGATTGGGACGTTAGCCGGTGGGATTGCCCATGATTTTAATAATATTTTGTCTTCCATCATTGGGTATACGGAGCTGGCGATGGCGCAGAGTGGGGTGGGTCATGCCGTTGTTCCACGATTACAGGAAGTGTTGCAAGCCGGCTATCGGGCTAAAAAACTCGTTCGACAAATTTTAACGTTTAGTCGCCAGGATGAGTCTGGGAAAAAGGTGGTCTTCCTTCAATCAATCGTAGAAGAGGCGTTGAATTTACTGCGCGCATCCCTTCCCTCCACCATTTCCCTCGAATCCGACCTTCAATCTGAAACCTCACCAGTATTGGCCGATGCCACACAAATTCATCAAGTGGTGATGAACCTTGGGGCCAATGCCGAATATGCTATGCGTGAATCAGGCGGGAAATTGGTGGTGAAGCTTGATCAGATCGATGTGAAAGAAGATTCTCCATTGCTAAGGCAGGGAATATCCGTTGGACCCTATATTCGTCTGGCCGTTTCTGATTCCGGAAAGGGCATGGCGCCAAGTGTTCAGAAGAGAATTTTTGACCCATTTTTTACCACCAAGGGTGTTGGGGAGGGGACGGGATTAGGACTCTCAGTCATTCATGGTGTGGTCACCAGTCATGGCGGAACCATTCAAGTTGAAAGCCGAGAGGGGGGACGTACGACTTTCTTCATTTATTTTCCCTGTTCCACGTCGATGCCAAGTGCTGGACCATCGGTTTCCGTTATCCCTGCCTCAAGCTTTGGGCAGGGACGGGTGATGTTCGTCGACGATGAAATTTCCATTGCTCGGTGCGGGAAAGATATGCTGGAAGCGTTAGGGTATGAAGTCACCGTGTTTACAAATGCTGCGGATGCATTTGAGTCATTTAAACGCAACCCTGATCATTTTGATGTGTTGGTCACCGATCAAACAATGCCAGGGATGACAGGAGATCGGTTGGCACAACAGGTGAAGACTGTCCGCCCCAAATTTCCCGTAATTTTATGCTCTGGGTTTAGTTACACCATGAATGAACAGAAAGCAGGAATTATGGGCCTGCAAGCCTATTTAACGAAACCAGTGCTTATGGGCGATATGGCTCGCGCGATTCAAGCCGCCATTCAACAGAAAGTTTTACATAGTACAGTTTGATTGTTGATGCCATGGAGATACAGATTACATCTGTCTAACAGTCCTTAAACCAATTCAACGAAAATCTCGATGGCTCAATCTAACGACATCTTTTTGAGCCGGAGAGAATTTGTGACGACGCTAATCGAACTACACGCCATGGCCGCAGCCGCCATGATCGGTTGTAAGAATCCATAGTCACCGAACAACCAATGCAGTCCATTCGGGACCCCGCCACTCCACTGAAAGATGGGATAGAGAATGCCGGCGGCAAGCGGAATGAGTGCAATATTATAGGCAAAAGCCCAGAACAAGTTTTGATGAATCGTGCGCATGGTCGCTCGACTTAAATGAAGTGCTTTCGTTATTCCTTGAAGGTTTCCGCTCATTAACGTAATCTGGGCGGTTTCCATCGCTATATCTGTTCCCGTTCCAATGGCAATCCCGACATCTGCTTGAGCAAGTGCGGGAGCATCATTAATACCATCTCCCACCATGGCAACACGTTTCCTTCCGTTTTGTTGAAGGGCCTGAATTTCTGCTGCTTTTTGGTCGGGGAGAATGTCCGCGAGGAAATGCGTAATACCAAGGTCGGCCGCAATGGCTTGAGCGACCTGATGGTGATCTCCTGTGAGCATCACTACCTCCAACCCGTCTTTCTGTAGTTGCTGAACGGCCTTCTTTGACTCAGGTCGGATGGTATCCGCAATCCCGACGACTCCTTCGACGTGCCCGTTTATGCCAATCAGAATCGGGGTTTTCCCTTTGTGAGCCAGGCGCGTAATCGCGTCAGAAAAATGTTCAAAGCTGGTGGGTCCCAAATGATTGGTGATAAATCGGATATTGCCAATACATACAGATTGATTGTCGATCGATCCCTTGACACCTTCTCCTGATATGTTTTCAAAATTTTGTGCTTCTTCAAGTGCCAATGATTGGTCCTGTGCGCGCTTGACTATCGCTTGAGCAAGGGGATGTTCCGAGTGACGTTCCAAAGAGGCCGCGAGTCGAAGAAGGTCGTTTTCTCCACAAGTGTGCGTGATGATATCCGTGACGATCGGGATACCTTGGGTCAAGGTTCCGGTTTTGTCCAGGACGATGATATCAAGTTGATGTGCAATCTCGAGAGCTTCACCATGCCGAATCAAGATGCCGTGCTCGGCTCCGCGTCCGGTTCCCACCATGATGGCGGTTGGGGTGGCCAGACCTAAGGCACAGGGACACGCAATGATGAGGACCGCCACGAAGGTGAGAATCGCATAGGTCAACGCCGGTTCAGGCCCTAAGCTCCACCAGAGAAAAAACGCCAATGTGGCAATACCTAAAACCGAGGGAACGAAGATGCTGGCGATATAATCGGCGAAGCGTTGGATAGGCGGTTTCGAACCTTGAGCTTCTTGGACGAGATGAACGATTCTGGCCAACACGGTATTTTCCCCCACGGATGATGCGGTAAACAGAATGCTTCCTGAGATATTGAGGGTTCCGGTTAAGACTTTGGAGCCAGGCTCTTTTTCGATGGGTAAGCTTTCGCCAGTCAGCATGGCTTCATTGATTGAAGAACGACCTTCCGTCACCACCCCATCTACCGGGATTTGTTCGCCAGGTCGAACGAGCAGAAGGTCTCCTGGTTGAACATGCTCAATCAGGATGTCTTCATCCTTCTGTCCTCGCCGAATTTTGGCGGTTCGTGGCTGTAAACGCATGAGTTTGTGAATGGAGGATGACGTTTGGTTTTTGGCAAGGTTTTCGAGATAGCGTCCCAAAAGTATGAGAGCGATAATGATGATAGCCGTGTCATAGTACACGGCGGGGGGAATTCCCTTGACGGCAAAGACGGAAGGAAAAAATGTGGCACAGGCGCTATACCCAAAGGCAGACAATGTCCCAATGGCAATGAGCGTATTCATGTTGACTGATCGGTGGAGGGCCGCTTTCCAGGCCGCAGCATAAATGGGTCGTCCTGCCCAGAGTAAGACGAAGCTGGTGATCACAAATAAGATGGTATGGCGTGTTCCTATGGTAAGAGAGGAGAAGCCTGGTATGAGGTTCATGGTTACTAACATGACAAATACACCAGAGGTTCCGCTCAAGACGGCTTGCTTGAGTAATAATTTTGATTTTAATTCTGGCGATTGGGAATCGCTAGTTCTAAGAAAATCTTCCTGGTCCGATTCAGCAATGATGGAATAGCCTGCGTCTCGAATGGTCTGTTCGAGAGTCGAATACTTCAAGTCAGAGGCCCAGGTTGAAACTGTGGCGGTTTCCGTGGCCAAGTTCACCTTTGCCGACAGTATTGCGGGATGTTTCAGTAAGGCTTTTTCAACATGATTGACGCAGGAGGCACAGGTCATTCCTCCAATTTTTAGGGTATGTGATTGAACCGGGACCTCATAGCCCGCCTCTTTGACGGCCTGAGTCAATAACTGTGGGGTGGTCGTATGAGCATCGAAATCTACTGAAGCCATTTCGGTGGCGAAATTCACTGAAACTTTAGAAACGCCATTCAATGATTGAAGGGCTCGCTGGACGTGGTTGACGCAGGAGGCACAGGTCATCCCATGAATGGGGATTGAGGCATGGGTAGGGTGATGAACCGGCATGGCGAGGAATAGTTAATCAACAGATTTGTCCATAATATAGCCAGCGTCTTTGAGTACTGAGGCCATCGTTTCATACGTCACCACGGTTGAATCAAATTCTACCAGGGCTTCCTGCTTTTCAAGATTCACTTCGAGTTGCGCGATTCCTGGTAAACTTTTGAGAGCTGTTTCAACGTGTCGTACACAATTCCCGCATGTCATGCCCTTAACGGGAAAATGCTGTCGTTTGTTCATTTGGCGTCTCCTTTCTTCGAAATATTTTATCGTCCCACGGTATAGAGTGAACGAAGTTCATCAATGATTTGCTCGGCTTTTCCCTTTTGAATGCCGTCGATCACACAGGTACGAAGATGGCCGTCGAGGAGAAGGGCTTCAAGCTTCTCAATGGCTTTTCGAATAGCATGGGTCTGTTTAAGGATATCCACGCAATACCGGTCTTCCTCTAACATATTACGAACACCTTTTAAATGCCCCTCAATATAGGCTAACCGTTTCATGGCATCGGATTGAATTTCAGGCTTCATTGATCCTCCTTTCCCAATAACCCATACCCATAGGGTATGGGTATGATGCCATGCTATTTCTTCCGAGTCAATGGTTTTTCTTCTGCAAGAGCGTACTCAATACACATTTTCGAGTGAATCAAGTTTCGAGAGCTTCCCGGCTAAAAAAATATAGGATAAAGGAATGACACGTTAATCCATTTTCAGGGATTGGAAAATTTGTGTGGAAAGGATGGGGTAAAAGTTTAAACGGTTCAAATAGGGCTTTTGAGGAATTTATGGTTTTTAGTCGATTCCAATGACTTCATTCATGCAATTTCATCTTCTTTCATGGGTGTTTATGTGAAAAATTTTTAGAAAAGGTCACTTTTTCAATCAAGTTGTCATTTTTTTTAACAATGAGAGGTAGGATTGAAAATTGGGGGTCACTCCTTTGAACTACCGGTTTTCTGCGGTCTAAAGGAAAGAAGAAAAAGGGAATATAATGAGGCTCTCCTTGGCCAATGGCGTGCCCTTTGCATTCTGGTCAATAAACAAGGGGCATTTCAGCGGAAGTAATAAGGGAGGGCTACTTAAATGTTCAATTTTTTTCATGATGAGCAAGGGACAGCTGCAGTTGAGTATTCGTTGTTAATGAGTTTAATTGGCCTTTTTGCGGCGGCCGCTCTTCATGCTCTTGGTGGCGATTTACTTAATGCCTTTTCCTCTGTCAGTGCTGGGCTTAACCCTATTCAGTTGATTGAAGATAGTCGACAATCGGGTTTGATAGAAAAATTTTGAATAAATATTCTCTCTCAGGGGTTTTTGGAAAAAATCAATGGAATCCTTGTCTGCCATACTAGGTCTTCCTGGGAAAATGGCCTGGTTTTTCCTTTTTCTTAAGTCTTCCCCACTCCCCGCCGACAAACATGGAAAAA
>JAOUQB010000045.1 GCA_029879555.1 Nitrospirota bacterium
TTCTTCATGAGCAATGGCCCAAGAACCACAATTCCAAAAGAAAGGCAATGAATCAATACGGACCAAAGAGAAACTGACTGACCAGTTTCAGGAATGGAATTTCTCCCTTTCGAACGTCTGAGGGAACGAGCCTAATGAATACACCAATTCGATAATTTGGTCAACCCTATACAGGGAAATGACCATTTAGTCTCGTTTCAAGAAACGCCCCCCAGCACCCATTCATTTCGCGACTCAAACAAAGGAACAACCGAGGAACTATGGCCCCTCCACTATCAAAAACACCGCGCCTCGCAAAACATACCGCCCAGCAGATTGCACACATCTATCAAAAGCTGGATTACCAGGGCCTCGGACCCATTTATTGCGACGAAGGAGGCGATGAATTCTGGGAGGACCGCCGAGGGCCCTGTCAGAAAATGGGAAGCGCCATCGCCAAAGCCCTCAAAATCCGCCTCCCACCTGGTGGACGAAGCCTCTACGTGGGGGCTGGCGTCCCGGAAATACCCCCGCTGCTCATGGAACAACTGGAATTGAATCGTACCGTCTGTCCCTACAATCTGCGCCAAGGAGAAGTGGATATTCTGAACGAGGCCGGAGGAGAAAACGGTATTCCTTTTATTTGGGGTTCCGCCGAATCGGCAACCGGCACATTTGACCATCTCTGGATCGTCAGCGTGCTCAATGACCCGGAAGAATTCCCCAATCTCTCCGTCCTCTTTTCGTATGGTCGAGCTGACCCGCTGGCCTTTGACGTCTCGGCTTTTTCGTCCGAACGAGAAACCGGTGTGCGATTATTCGCCAGCTGCATGGAGAAACTGAACAAACCGGGATTACTCACAACCTCAGTGGAAGAACTTCCCTGGGTGGAACATTGGTGCGCCACCCATGATCGAACGTATTACATTGAAGAAACGACCTATCCAACCGCCCTGGTGGGCGATCCCGTGTGTTTTGTTCGCATTACATGAATCCAAGGAGCCCACCTAACTATCGTATCGGTCCAAGAGAAAACAACACAGGAATCTCCCTTGAACACACCAATAAGAGTAGGCCTCATTGGACTAGGACGTCACGGCAGTCGCTATCTCCATCATTTACTCGATGAAGAAACCGGTGGCCAACTGGTCGCCATCAGCCGGCAACAAGAAGCCAAAGGCCGACAGCAGGCCGCTCACCACCACCTTCGATATTTCCCCGACTATCGAGACCTGATCACCGCCCCCGACATCCAGGCGATCTTGGTCGTCACTCCACCTGCGTTGAATACTCAAATCGCCCTAGAAGCCATCGCACACCGAAAAGCTCTACTCGTAGAAAAGCCCTTGGCTGTGAATTCAGGTGAAGGAAGGTGCATCGTCGAAGCGTCCACCCAAGCCGGCGTCCCCTTCATGACAGGGCACACATTACGTTATGAACCCGTCATTCAAAAGATTCAGGACATGAGTAAAAGCGTGGGAACGTGGCAGTCCTTGAGCGGAACGATGCACCTAGAAGAACGCCCCGAGACTTATCACAATCAGGAAGCCGGCCATGGCGTTCTTCTGGAATTCGGCATTCATCTGTTGGATTGGATACGAGTGATGCTACCCACAGAATCCCTCATTGTGTCGGCAAAGATGACATCCTCATCTCCGGGCACACCTGAAAAACAGGCCGAGATTACACTGACCACCCCTTCCGGTCTCTCCTGTCATGTCGAGATCGCCAGAGTACACACCAAACGGGTCACGCACATTGAACTTGTTGGCACAACAGGGCGCGTACGAGGTGATTGGACGAGTGGGCTAGTTCAAGTCTTTGCCCAGGAGCGCCTCATCTCTGAGGAAACGGTGCCGGCCACGCCCACTCTCGTGCCCATGCTCAAAGATTTTTTCCGGGCACTTCAAACAGGCCAACCGATGCCCATTACCGGGTTCGATGGACTACGCGCCGTGGAATTGGCTGAAGCCTGCCAAGAGGCGGCACAAACCGGGCAAAGGATCCGCGTGAAGTGAAGCCACACCAGGGGGTTAAGACGTCCCACCTGGCACTTTCATCTGCCACCCCTGATACACTTTGTACAACGATCGCCCCTGACCACGAAACACCGTTTCGGCTTGTTGGAAAAGATCAACCATCAGATCCCAATCGGCACGCGTCACATTAAATTCCTGCAGGGCGAAGGCTAGCTTCTGATCCTCCCAGAGGGAATGCTCCTGATCATAGGCAATAAAAGCCCCCAACACTTTCGCGGTTAAGCCCCGGCCTTTTGCCTCTTCTGCGACGCTTTCGGCATGTTGGTTCTGCCAAAAACGATCAACTGCCACTTGATAAGCCGCGAACTCTGGTGAAGTCGATTTCATCACAGCCGATTGCAATTGGATCACACTGTGGATTATTTGATTGGCTTGCGAGGTTCCCTCAGGCGGCAACACCCCCGCCTCTTCCAGCGTGGCCAATAAGGCCATGATGGTGCCAACGGCAGAGGAGCTAGCGCGTGCCGATGTCGTAATTTTTTGAAATTGAGGAAACCCGAAACGTGCAGTTCTCCCCTCTGCATGCACCAAGGCTGTGCTTAGCCCACCGATCTCGCTAGAGCGGAGAACTATCACCAGCGTCAGCACAATCAGCACACAGATACTCCTCCAACAACTCCTCTGTCCGCCGCGAAAGACGCGACCAGAAAATCGCTCTACTTGGGTTGTTTCCATAAACCTTCAAGAGTACGATAAGTATGGTTGGTCTGTTTGTGAGAATTACCTAGCATGTCATCACCACCTGCTCCATCTCCACCCAATTCCAATTTACAACGCTCCCTACAATATTACCAAAAAGGCGTGCTCCAACCGGAAGCCTGGTTTCAAATCGTCGAACAAGATTACACCCAGCTTATCGCAGCCATCAATTGGGAAGAACTGTTTCCCCACGACCGAAAAGAGTTTCAAGTGGTGGATATTGGATGTGGGACAGGACGCTTCCCCCACATGCTGCGATCCCATTTATCTCCCACACTACGTATTCACTATGACTACCTGGATCCATCCGCATATTGTCTGACCACCTGCCAGAAAGCGCTCACACCCCCATTTCTCGCGAGATATGGGTGGCAGACCACACTGGAACATTCGCAAAAGATGCTGACCCCTGGGCTGTATGATCTGGCCTGGGCCATTCAATCGCTCTATTGCCTGGAACCAGCCAATGTGCGAACCGCACTGACACGACTCATCCAAGCCCTCCATCCCTCACGAGGGACCGCCTGCCTGGTCCTAGCCAAACGCGAAGCCTTTTTCCCTCAAATCCACCAAATTTTCTTTGAACATTGCGCCGAACAGACCCCTCCGCCGTACCTGTCAGCGGAATCGGTGGTAGCCGCGTTAGGAGAACTCGGGGCCATGAGTGTCATCCGAGAATTGCCCTGCACCCACAGCATTTCCATCAGAGAAGATCGCCTGCTTGAACAATACCTCCAACAAAGCGTCATGGATACCTTGCCGCTCCCCAAATGGCGACAACACCCCCGGTTGCGGGCCTTCTTAGAATCGCATCGCCAAGACGATATCTACCAATTCCCCAACCCTTATTGGCTCATCCTCAGCGTACCGCCCTCCGCAGGGGCAGCCGGGAAGCAGCGCCTACACACCTACCTCTCCTCCGTCACTCCATCACCACGAGCAAAGTAGCCCGGCCAACGTGGCTGTCATCTTGCGACTATCCCACGCAACAGTATAAAGACCAAAAACCGCGACCGTGTTCGACCGTAGGGCTTTGTGCAGGCGCAGGGGGAGCGGGTCTTTTCTCAACGTCCAAAGCAAGGACTTCATGGGGGACGTTGCTTGTCTTTGCCTCGATTCCTGACCTGAACTGGCCACCAATTTCACTCGATATCCGGTCATCCGCTTGATGAAATTGACTGGATGGTGGATCAAGATGTTTCACAAAGATGAGGTTTCTGTTTTTCTGATGATCTAGCTCTGACGCTGTAGAAAAGAAAATGCGTCGAGGGATAAAGATGTTCAAGCGGATACACTCCTAGAGAATTTTAACTTTCAACGAAGACCATTCAGAACTCCCTCGCCCTTTCAGGGCTTGGCCTTGAAGAGAGGACAAGGGTTGGGGTGAGCGTGGGATCTCATTGAATAGTTAAACGACTATATGTCATGAAGCACACGCCTTGACGAGTCGATTTATCTATTCCAGGAGTGATGGCCTCATTGAGAGGTCCCGTCGTACGCAAGACGTATGCGGGAAACCATAGGAGCGAGAGGCTATCGGGCATGAAATGTTAAGCCACCCAATGCCCCAAAGTGTGTCCTCTGCTCACCAAAGGGTGGCATAACCAACAACACGGGAACATGTTATTTGGTGGTTCTCGCCAAATTTGAATAGGACGAAACCAAGTGCATTCTTACAATGAGGCAGATCTACCCCCCGCACTGGTCTCTTCCCTTTACTCGCAGGATGAAGATCTGCCCGTCAGCGATGACCTCCAGAGATTGATCCATTCACAAGTTCTTTGGTACGTTCCTATCGACACAAAAAAGCCTTTTAGCACTCCAGGTTTCACCCTCCGCAAGGAGCATTCCATAACCCCCCATTCCCCTCGTGGGGATTCATGTACTCATGAGGTAAACCATGACACCTGTATCGTTACAGCATGTATTCCAAGGCCCTGCGATGGGGCTTCTATTAGCCATGACCCTGTTAACTGGGTGTGAAACGAATCCCTACACGGGCCGTTCACAACTGTTGATGGTGTCCGCTGACCAAATGAACCAGATGGGCGCCACGCAGTATGGAGAAGTACTCAAAGACCCTAAAGTGGTTATTTCGAAAAACCCTCAAGAAATCGAGCCGGTCAATCGAGTAGCCAAACGAATTATAGAGGCAGCTAAGCGATCAAAATATGCCGAGGCGGCCAAGGCCTTTGAGTGGGAAGTGACCGTCATCAAAGATGATGCGACCAAAAACGCGTGGGCGATGCCTGGAGGAAAGATTGCCGTGTACACCGGGATTTTTCCCATGGCAAAGGATGAGGCTGGGCTCGCGGCGATTATGGGCCATGAAGTGATTCATGCTCTCGCGCAACATGGAGGAGAGCGAATGAGCCATGGGGTGATCGCCCAGGCAGGGTTAACAGTGAGCAACATTGGCCTGGCAATTCTCGGCGTGGACCCCGCGCTCAATCAACTGGCCATGGCCGCCTTAGGTGCGGGAACGCAAGGTCTGGTACTGTTGCCGTTCAGTCGAAAACATGAATCAGAAGCTGATTATGTGGGCCTTCTTCTAGCTGCTGATGCTGGGTATGACCCACGAGAGGCCATCCATATTTGGGAACGCATGGCGGCGGCATCTGAGGGAGCTCCACCGGAGTTTATGTCCACTCATCCGTCTCATGAAACACGGATCAGTGATCTTAAGCGTTGGATGCCCGAGGCGATGGCCATTTATGAAGGTGCTCCGAAAGCGGCTTCAGCTCCATTACCTCAGGTTACTCCGTCTCCGTCCTCTTCTGCCAAGCCAAATTAGGGTGGAACAGTTTTTCAATGGGGCTATTGAATAATTCTTGAAAATTGCCCGTATAGAACCGAAAAAATTCCAGCAAGGCCACGACTGGCATGGCTCATCCGGAAGAGTGACACTCTGGTTTTGCTCGCGGAGCATACTTCCAGTACGTGAGCACGGGAAAATGGTGACGACGCCGCTGGCGGCTTTTTTCAACAGGCCCACTGAAGAAATTCTAGCTTCTCGAGCCCCCTAACAGCACACTTCAAGAAAGTACGTTGGAAGGCTCCCAGCAGTTTTGCTGGGTTACTTCTTTTTCAGCAGCACGTTCGTTTTTTTCTGGGCGATTTCGACGATTTGGAAGGCACGGTCCTTTTGACCAAGAGGGGCATCCTGCTCCACTTCCTTCAAGAAATCTTGGGGACCATGAACCGGCGCATAGGTAAGGGTGACGATCACATCCATGGACGGCGCATCTTTGGGGGTGGGGAAGGTGAAGACTTCTTTGCGGGTTTCTTCCGGCTGGAGCAGAGTGTCTTGTAACACTTTTTTGGCTTCAAAATCGAAGACGGTTTCTTTCCCATCCCCGCCGCCAAACACTCGTTGATAAAACCGTTGTTCATTATAGACGGTTTTCAAGTTTTTCCCCTTAATGGACAGATCGACGACGATTCTTGACCATCCAGGATGGGGCATCGGCAGGTTATGGGGTACGAGACTTTTAATGGAGACATCCACCTGAGACGTCGCTCCATTGACGGTCGTGGAAAAATCGAGTTCAACCGCGTCCGCTCGAACTTTCCCAAATCTTCCAGGGAAACTATGGTTCGCCACTTTCCGAATCTTTTCGCCATTGGCTGATTCATCAACGGCTTCGGGCATATGGCAGGCCTGGCAGGGCTTGCCACTTGTTTCGGCTTGAGAGGCCTTCCAATCTCCCAACCAACCAGGGAGGTCCTTCGCTGTTTGTGGGGTCTGTGGCAAGGAATCATGACAGGTGACGCAGAGCTGTGAATTCCTAAAGAGGTCAAGCTTTTGGGATTGATGCGCCAAGTTTTCAGCCGCCTTATCGTAACTCCCAAAAATTGTTTTGCCTAATTCAAAGGTGGGTATCGGGGGGTGAGACGCGGCATCCACCTCATGAATTAAATGACATTGGGGACAGCCCACACCATCCATCTGCGGATCCTTGGATTGCACTTCTTTGATGAACTGGGGCAAGAGCTCTCCATATTCAGCAATATGTGGAGCATGGCATTGAAAACACATGGCCTGATCTTTTTTATCAGCTTTGGCCAAATACCGTTCTAAGGTGATACGGAATGGAGCAGAGACGATTGACCGGGATTGTGCCGATGCTTCCCATTCTTCAAAAACCCGGAGATGACAACGTTTACATTTTTCTGAGCTCGGAAAGGCCTTTTCCAGTGGCTTTTTAGCTGCCCATGTTGAAGATATCCCCAAAGCCAAAACCGTGAGCACCAGGATGCTCCCCATGACGGCCAAAATTGGCCTGGCTGATAGCGTTGGTTTTTGTATTGTCTTATCCATGAGCCGGTTCCTTTAATATGAAGCCTTGAGACTTGGGCAAAGACGGTGCTCCCAAAACTATAAATTCATCGTCCGGAACGTCAGCAACCGTGGCGACGAATAATCTTGAATAATGGCTTCGGCCTTCTCACGATCCTTGTCCGTGGGTAGGGTGGCCAGATATGCGGCCTTTAGCTCTTCCGTCGGAGTGGGAATTAAGGCATAACTCAAAGCAGCTTCCAACACCAATCCTTTGGTTTCCAATGACGATTTCAATGAAAAAGGAATGTGCCGCGTTGTTCCTCCATTCACCAGAGGCCGGGGAATCGGTCCCCGCAACAATTCTTCAAACGTCTTTCCAAACCGCTCTTCATATTGATCGACAATTTGTCCATCTTCCGTTTTAAGCGTGACCGTCACAAAAAACTGCTTCAGAACCGGGTCTCCTCCAGGAAAAGAATGCGGAAGTGCTCCATTTTTCACGAGCACTTCACCTTCAATCACGCCTTGACCAGGCTTCACGTCAATATCAACACGAGAAAACCATTCGGCCTGGAGGTTCCGGTTACTCAGCATGATTCCTGGAATAACAATGCCTTGGAACCAATGCCGCCCAATGGGCCGGGTTAAGGCTCCCCGTTGGGATGTCGAACTCCCAGTTGATTGTTCCATATGGCAATCCTGGCAAATGGTCCCTTTGAGAATTTCACCTGGTATATCTTCCCGCATGACATCTTTGACTTTGCCAAAGTGGCAAGAGGCACAATAGTGGGCGCCTTTATAAACATCAGCCTGTTTCGAAGGATGGACCAGATTTTCATCTGGCTCGGCGTAGGGACCAAAGATCGTCGCCCCCGCAGAAATTTTAAACGTCGGGTGTCCATTCGGATTGTCTTGGGTCCCAGAAATCAAATGGCAGGCACTACAACTGATCCCTTCAACGGTGACATGCTTTCTGCCCTTCATCACCTGCTCAATAATTCGATCAGTATGCTGAGGGAACACCGTAACCGACGGGGCATGACACGAGAGACACCGATTCCGTTGATCGGCATCTGGTTTGGTTTGGAGCCATAGACCCAGGACAGTTTGGAACACCGGCGAAGTCAGCGCAGTGCCATGCAACAGGGCGCCATCCACCCGACCAAAGGTTTTGAGATCCATGGTTTGCTCACGCATGCCCTTCCATTCTTCATAATGGCGGTCATGGCATTGCTTACATTGCTCAGAGGGGATAAACGTCTGTTCAATCTCTTCAATCCAGGTTTGGTCGGCTTCAGCAACCGCTGACTCGCCTTGCGCTCTGACGATTCCTACCAGACTGAGAACCAGGACGAGGCTCCCAAGCCAAACGATTGGTGGGTTCCATCTCCATACCGTTGGATGAGCAAATCGGTTCAACATTGGTAGGTCACTAATCTTGCAAAATCCGAACAAAATGAAAATTCAATCCGCCAGTGACACCCACGCCACTCATCGGTTCATAAGTAGCGACCGTAAAATTTGGCGTGGACATGGTCTTTTCCAACGCATTTCCCAAATCGACCAAGGTCCGAATTTCAAAAATATCAACTTCTTTAATGACCGCTTTGACTTTGATGCCAGATAATTCGGCAGGCGAACCCCCGATGACCGCAAAGACCACCACGCCTTCGGCCTTGTTCAGGCCAAGAAGCTCCTTAATTTCTTCATCAACTTCTCCTACGTCCACACCGAACTTCTCCGCAAGCTGGATCGCCTTTTCTGCCGTCATGGGGCTAACCGCATTAGGGTCCGACTCAGGGGTGGTAGCGAGACCTGTATGGGCGAATAAGATACACCAGAGGACCAGCAGGAACATGATGGTAGCCTGCTTGGTAGACCTCCGACCAACCTCTTTTTTAATAGCATCCTCTCGCATTATGAACCACTCTTATTGTTGACCACCGGATCGATTTGCAGTTGCATCCACGAGGCCACGGCCTTCTGTCCATTTCGCTCTTTGTTCTCCCCATTCCAAACGGCAAAGGCAATGGCTTGTAGGCGACCAGGAATCAGCATCGCCTCATTCTCCAGGTCATCTCCATCGACAGTCAGAGGCCGTTTCATCACCAGCCGCCAGAGTCCCCGTTTCCACTCTGCTTGGCCTTTAATGCGTCCTTGCCGTTCCTTACTGGTCAAGGTACTGAATCCGCCTCCGATCAGATCCTCCACTGAAGACGGTCGACGTGGGATGACTTCAAATCGACGTGGGCCTTTTCGTTCCCGCTTAGATTCCTGAGCGCGGGCTTCTCGGCGATCCACGTCGCTTTGCCAATCCGCTTTCCAATGCCAGATATTCACATAATGGTCTAACTGTCCCATACAAAAGAAGGCTGGTGCATCGCCAACCGGAAGCGCCACCGCCGCACCATCCCTAAACACTCCAGGCGTGAGCGATTCATTGACTGTGGCATCCTGCCATTCCATTAAAAATGCGACCTCTTTCCCATTGTGAATCGACCGGATCGATAACGCACGGACACTCGGTTCTGGCCAGACAGGCCGAGTAATAATTTGTCCGCTCAGGGGAAGCGGAAGCGGTGAGACTTTCTCCCACGCTGGATCCGATGGATGATCAGGCACCTCCCCTTCTTGATAATGCGCGCGAACGACCATGCCCTGTGAACTCACTAATGGCACTTCGTACCAAGTTAAGCCAGAGAGCAGAACTAAACCCATCACGCCCCACAACCACAGTGGCTGCATCAACAGTGCGTTGATCTGATTGAGTGCCTTATTCAAATTAAAGAACCCTTTGGATATCTCTTTACCCAACTCATTTGATGGAAACATAGATTTTCGATAGGCCATATTCAACAATACCCTGCCCCATCCCGGACAATGCTATGACTGTCATTTCATCTTACCATTTTCAATTGAGAGAACGCATAATCGAGATGACCATCCCCACATAGAATAGAAAGATTTCGAAAGTTGAGAGAAAAGGGGTTCACGGAAAAGAAGAGGGAGTCGACGATTGTGACAACAGCCACAGAAATTTGACGAATTGGTCATTCAAGGAGTGGGGAGGACTATCCCAATTTCACTCGTCGAATTTTATTTTCATTACGCTCACAAATATATAAATGCCCTTGGGAATCCAAGGCTAAGCCAGACGGCGTATTCACGATCGCCTCTGTGGCCAACAGACCATCTCCATGCTTCAACATGCCGGCGTCTTCTTTCGCCACAAAGCGAGCAGCCCCACAGCCACCCATATTTTTGTCATCATACCCACTGTCTCCATTGCCCACGACAGTGGTAATAATGCCTGTCTTGGCATCCACCTTTCGTATCCGGTGATTCATGGAGTCGGAAATATAGACATGTCCTTCTTCGTCTACCACCGCACTTTCCGGAACATTCAACATCGACTGGACGGCCAACTTCCCATCCCCATCAAACCCAAATCGACAAACTCCAGCTATGGTAGAAACCAGACCCGTTTTCATGTCGATTTTTCGTATGCGATTGGTGCCCTTATCCGTCAAGTACAGGTCGCCTTGGCGATCGATATCAATACCGACCACATCATAAAACTTACATTCCGTCGCAGGCTTTCCATCATCAAGATAAAGATCCAAATCCAATCCATCGGAGCACTTCGGACGCAACAATCCTTCGTCGTTACTGAAATCGATTCCAATTGCATCGCCAGACAACACAATGAGGTTTTGCGCGGTTAACGGACTGATTCGCTCATCATCTTCATCCGTCCAACAACCACCAATCGTCGTTACGAGACCCGTTGCAGTATCATATTTTCGAATACGATGAGCTTGCGTATCGGCAATGTACAGACAATCATGGCTGTCAAAGACAATGGCGGCTGGATAGGTGAGATTGACCTCTAATCCTGGACCGTCCCCATTAAATCCCCATTGTCCAGTACCCACCACTGTTGTAATAATTCCAGTTTCCGCATCGATTTTCCTGATTCGGTTACTCCCAGAATCACAAACATAAAGATTATTTTTTGAATCACAGGCTACATCCAAAGGGAGATACAATCCTGCTTCAGCACAAGGGCCATAATCACCGCTATAGCAGGTTTCCCCGGTTCCGGCGAAATTATGGAGGAGGCCAGTTTCCATATCAACTCGACGAACCCGGTCAGAACCACATTCGGCAATGTAGAGGTATCGCCCTTCTCGATCAACGGTGACCTGGTTCGGAAGTGGAATACCGGCTTTAACCGCACGCTTGCCA
>JAOUQB010000426.1 GCA_029879555.1 Nitrospirota bacterium
CGGGTGTATGATCGGAATTCGGAAGGTTGGGCGAGGTTGAATAGTCCTGATAGGGCGCGGGGATGTCAGATGGTGCCTCATCTTCAAAAAAATCTGGTGGAGAATCGAATTCGGCAAACCCATGTTGGGTTTCGTGGGGAAGGAAGACGGGAGGCGGAGATGTCGGCGAGGAATCTGCCGCCCAACCGAGGTGTCCTATCACTAAGAGCATGAGGCCGAAGAGGTAGCTCATACGACGAATCCAGGAAACATGAAGCAAGGAAAATGAGCGCATAGCGGGGGCCATTATAACAGGAAGGAAAGGCGTTTCCCGATGGACGGTAGAGTCTTTCTAAACGTTGCCCAATGCGGTTGTGGTTCTGGATGCTAGGCATTGCTGTACCGCTGCGAAGAGGAGAAGGGCAAGTCTTGTAGGGGATCATTACCTTGCGGGCTCAAAAGCGGCTTTGTTAGAATTTTTTCCTTTCTACGCATTTTTATCTATATCGGCGTGAGTCCTGTGCCAATGGCCATTATCCATATTATTTAGAAAGACAATAGGTTCAAATTTATGAGTGTACCAACTGCCAAAGATCCAGATGCCCTTCCCCAATTGGTCGGAGATTTTCAACCCGTAGATGCCTGGCAATCCCATATCAATCGACTGTTTTATGGGCTATTGGGAACGCGGGTGCGGGAATTCTATCAAACCTTTGCCGCAGCCGACTTTCGGTTGGGGTATGCGCTGGCGGAAGATTATTGGCGGCAATGTGCGGCCCGAGAAAAAACAAAAAAGGACAAGACCAGTTCAGCGCCTCTCATCGTCATGGAGTGGGGTGCAGGAAATGGCAATTTAGCTGCCTGCTTTTTAGATCGCCTGCAAGCATTAGATAAGGAGCAACTCATCTTTCCCCGGGTCACCTATGTGTGTGTTGAACAGGAGCCCGTGCTCTTGGAGCAGGCGAAACAGAATGCTGATTTAGCCAAGCACCTGGATCGTGTGACTTTTGAATGTAAGGCAGTCGAAAATCTCGCCTCGTTTGGGGACGGTACAGTGGATCGCATCATCTGCAATGAACTGTGGAGCGAACTACCCACGAAGTTAGTATTGCGAAAAGAAGGGGAAATCAAAGAAGAGCAGCTTCGCCCTAATTTAAATGAAAAGCGGTTGGCTGAATTTCCGGATTGGCCGAAATTCGTTGAGGCGTTTGATACGGGAGATCTGAGTGCCCTGCAAACATACCCGGCGTTTTTAGGCGATTTGGTGTGGGAGCGTGAGTATCAACCGGTCGATGCCAAAACTTTTCCGTTTCGCCGAACGGTGACCGAGTTCCTCAAGGGCATCGATGAAGAAGTATTGGTGCCGTACAACGTGGGTGCCTGCCAAAGTCTGAAGGAAGCTCAGCGGTTATTGGCCCCTGATGCCATCGGGTTCAGCAGTTTTGATGCGGGGACCGCCGACCCGCGTGTGCTGAATGATCCTGAAAAGCCCTGCTACACCGTCCAAGGAGGCCAATTCAGTTTCATGGTGAATTTTCAGCTGCTGCAAAGTGTGGCCATGCATCTAGGAATTCAAACGGGGTTGATTGAATCGCAACGAGACTTTGTCTCCAGAAGTCTCGGTACGCATGTGCTCAGTGTGATGGATCTATTAGCGTCCCATCCGTACCCCCCTGAAGGCGAACCGTGGAAGATGGATGCGTTTATTCTTCGTACTTTGGAAGCCGTCAATCAGACCTATCGCTCTCCGTATGAACGTCTTATCGAATTTCCCATTTCGGAAAGTACGCCACCCAAAGAACGAGCCGAATTAGATGCGTTGCTCCAAGCGTTACCCACTCATGGCGTCCCCGATACGATCGCCTATCTCACCGAAACGGAGCTTCGAGCTGCCATGCCCGCGTTAGAAAAACTGGGATATGATCTCGAAGAGATCAAGGCAATGTGGCAATTCCCACCGCAGCCGGTAGACTACACGCATTTTTCATTTGGCGGACAATAAGAGAAACGGGATTCCTGCTAGATTTTTGGAAGTGGGTTGTGTATACTTCGCCGACTTTTTAGAAGGATCTATGAATTTCTTGAACACAAAATTGAGGTTGTAAGTGTTTGGATCATTTGGGTGGATGGAGCTGATGCTCATCCTCATCATCGTGCTTATTATTTTTGGTGCCGGGAAAATTCCCCAATTAGGGGAAGGCCTCGGGAAGGCGATCAAGGGCTTTAAAAAATCCGTGGCGGAAGCCGACGCACTGGATGTTACGCCCAATGACGAACCCGACGTGATTCACGCACCACCACCCCAACAAGTCGCCAGTCAGCCGCAAGCCACACAGGTTCCACCGCAAGAAGCGCCGGTTCAACAGCCTGTGGAGTCACCCCAACCCAAACAGGGATAACATTGAACCCTAGGCTCGCACGGTGAATGTGGCTTGGCTCAGTGAACAACAACGAATTACGTATGCTGATCACTTTCTCGCATTCGATGTGGTTGACCGCATCATAAGGACACAACACCATGTTTGGCTTAGGGGCAATGGAAATTTTGATCATTTTGGTCATTGCGTTCATGCTCTTTGGCCCAAAAGAACTGCCGGAAATGGGCAAGCAATTGGGCAAGGCCGTCAAGGGTTTCAAGGAAACGGCAGACGATCTCCGGCAGTCGGTTGAGCCCGAAATCAATATGATCACACAGGAATTCAAGTCCGTCGAACAAGATTTAGAATCGCATATGAAAGAGGCAGAAGAGCAGATTAAAGGGGCAACCGACACAGAATCAGGTGGATCCAGGCCGGTCTAATGCAGTCGTGGCCGGAAGATGGCATGAACGGGTTTCAGAAATTTCCCAAATATAGTTTTCACCACTCAAGACAAAACACCAATTGGCTGAACATGGCTTCCCCACTCACGATGGATTGAGTCTGGAGGTTGAATGAAAGAATCAGGTTGGTGTTGGATTTTTGCAACCATCGTAGCATTCAAACGATGGGAAAAAGTATAGAACGTGGTGGTTCATCATCAAAAACACATTATTTTTTAATAACTTACACGAATTTTCTTGAACTGGCATCTAATTAGCAAGGTAACCTCACACGGCAACGTCCCTATCACAGGTGGGGTCAGCCG
>JAOUQB010000046.1 GCA_029879555.1 Nitrospirota bacterium
TCGTCGGTATACCGTGACCGATGCCGCGGTGCATGACAGTCAAGTCCTTGAGGAAGTATTGCAGGGCAAGGCTGCCGGCCAGGACGTGTGGGCAGATGCCGCTTATCGTTCGGTTCGGAAGAGATCGAAGCCCAGCTCAAGAAGCAGAAGCTGCGTTCGCGCATTCAGTACAAGGGCTATCGAGACAAGCCCCTGACACCTCAACAACAGCAAACCAATCAGCGCCGAGCCGGCATTCGTGCCCGCGTCGAACATGTCTTTGGCCATCAGGTCACGGCGATGGGGGGCAAACTCATTCGAACAATTGGTCGCATTCGGGCGCACGCAAAGATTGGGCTGAAGAATCTCACCTACAACTTTCAACGATTCCTGGTGTTGATGGCCGCCAAGCGAGAGCAAACGGCATAGTCAGGGGGGCGGGAACGACGATGAAGCGAACATATCACAAGAGTGAGCCCGTCACTCTTCTCATGTTGAGAGCGGATTCCCCATGCCTCGACTGTCCTGAGGCGACGAGCCGTCCAATCCTGACGTTTTTAGAGGTGCCCATAAATTTGTGCTGGATGCCTTCGAAAACGTCCAAAAATCGCATCATTTTATCGCGCTACAGCTCACGTGGGGGTTTTAGTTGATCTGACTCGACGCCACAATTCGGAACCGGACTTCGTCGGATTGCGTATAGGCGGAGACCGTGTCACCGACAAACAACCCGCACCGGTAGAGGCCTGCGGTCCATCCGGATTTCGGAGCGGTCAGAACAAAGTAACCTGATTGTTCATTGGTAGACATGACCACCTGGTCCCGGACCAATGGGGCTTCACCCCACGTAATAGGGGAAGCTTCACGATAACATTCTGCGGTGAGCGGAATGGCATCGTACGAGGCCGTTACGAGAGCAAAAACCAAGTAAATCTCTTGCTGTGTAAGGGGAAAAGTATCGTTAGGGTCAATAGGGATAAATTCATGATTGCCGGCCTGGAGATTATCTCGCATGACCCGTCCTGCCGGAATCACAAATCGAAACCAACTAAAATCGGCGTCCCGCCCCATCAGCGATGCCCGTGTATGAAACAAGTCGTCCGGTTTAAAATTCTTTGCGGCAAGATTCGTATAGTAATCGGGTGGAACCTCATTGGAACCCACGGCTGGTAGGGTTTCATTGGCATCTTGTGTGGGTTTTGCGGGTTTAGGGAGATGTTGCCAAATCTTGTCCATCCAGAAATTGAGTTTTTCCTGATCGATGATTTTCCCGCTGGGTGTGACAGCGGGGACATCGATGTTTTCACCTGACCCCGGATCGAGGGTCGGTGGGTCCTTCTCTGTTGCTGGTGGGGCATTGAGGGCTTCGGGAGGGATGGTGGTAAGTTCTTGGAGAATTTCAAAATGGAGTAGAGCATCTTCCCATCGTTGTAAGGCCACGAGACTTTGGCCGATGCGAAAGACGGAATCCAAAAAAATGTCACTATAACTTCCACTTGTTGGGCTTAGTTCGATACTTTTTTGCAGAAGGTTTACGGCTTCTTCATGTTGTCCCAGTTCCATCAAGGTCGCGCCTAATTCATAGGTGACTCGATAATCGGAGGGTTTCAAGGTGAGGAGCTCACGAAGGATGGGTTCGGCTTCCTTGTAACGCCCCTTGGAAAAATGTTCCCAACCTTTATGACGAATCAATCCCCACCGTTTTCGATCTTCGGCCGATCCCTCCGGGGTAAAAATGGGTTGATACCGTCGGCCACGCTCTTTGGTTGCCCCATAGGTGATCATCAAGAGGTTTCTGGCAGCCATTTCTACCGGTGAGTCACGTGGCACGGTTTGCAAGACATGTTGCACGGCTTTTCGGGCTTCGTCGTATTTCAGGACATCAAACAAGGCACGAGCCATATTCAAACGCCACCCCGACATCTCGGGAACCAACTCGACGGCGTTCTGATGCCACAGGACGGATTCTTCTAATCGATCAAGCTTGCGAAGTTCTTGGGCTAATCGCAGGTGGCCCAAAGGATTGGCCGCCGCTCCTTGGGCGATGCGCTGTAATTCAGCAATGGCCAGATCTGCCTGTCCCATGCGAATGAGGACACTCCATTTGGCCCATCGAACAGCTAAGGTCCCTGGAGTCTCTTGAAGGATCACCTCATAGTCCTCCAAGGCACTTTGATTCTGACGTATCGTGGTTCGGATATCCCCGCGTAATTTTCTCAAAGAAAGGGAATGGGAATAGTCACGAAGACCCCCTTCTACAATATCCAAGGCTTCGAGAGCGGAACCATCAGTCCAGGCTTCAGTGGCATGCGTGATCACCGTCTCCTCCGAATCACTGGCATGATCTTGTGCGGAGGCCAAGGACGAAAACGCAAGGAGCAGAAGCGCGACAGCCCCAATCATGGGCGCCACGTTTTGGAAAAGGTGGAACCGATATCGCTTCGTTCCAAGTCGAGACAACAACGCCATGATCAAGAAGTGAGATACGGTGCGCATGAATCAATCCCTGTGTTGAAGGCCGAAATGATAACGTAGAAGAAGTGGCGGCAATCGATGGATTCCTGCCCCATTCTCCCCTATCGGAGTATACCATATTAAAAAGCGTGATCGGGTTGAGGGTGAAGGACCAGAGCTGCCTGAGACGAACGTCATCAACGATAGGGAAACCTATACCGGCTGGAAAGTATGAGGGAACGGCAAAGGCCGAATGTGCCTCAGTACGCTGGGAAAATTTGGTTTCTCAAGCCCCGATGTCTCGGGGCTTCATAGGGACGATAGGGTAAAACAAAACTCAACTGAAAGGGCTGGGAAAAGAGTGAGGCAATGTTCGCACAACTGGCTCCACGTCGTTTTCGACGTTTAGGAATTTTGGATTTGGCCGATAGGAGGAAAACCGGAGGTGGATATGCGAAAACTTGGAGCTCTGGGGTTGGTTACTGTCTTGGTCGCTCTTCCTGGATGTGCCTCATATACTGACAATCAGGTTGATCAGAGTCAGGAAAATCGAAATGATGAGCAGGTCGATCTCTACCTCAGCACGTTAGATGACAAACATTTCGTCTGGTGTGAATTAGATCTAGGGCAGTGTCGAGAAGATTTTGAGAAATGGAGACGTACCCCACGAGGTCGAGCGCTCATCAGGGAATTTGATAAAGAGGGTATGGAGCAAACACATCATACTCATCAGGTGCCCAATGTGTTTCGTACTCGATTCGTTGATGAGCCTCAGCTCACCGAACAGGCTGGGCAGGAGCCTGAAACGATGGCCAAGCCCTCCCATTCGATCAATCAGCCTGAAATTTTACTGCAGGAAAGAATACCGATCGCTCCCATGAGGTATGGCCCTGAAATTCCCACCAGTTTGAAAGCTCAACCTTCGGCGCATAAGTCTCCTTGATTGCAAGAATTTGTTCTTGCGCAAGACATCCGATACTTCTAGAATTTCCTTCATCATTCCACGTTCGGCTTCCCTCTTTGACGTGTTCTCCGATCCTATGCCCAGCTCAGCCTCTCGTCGCGGCGAAATTTTTCTACATCGTGGAGATTTGACTCAGGCTCGCTTTTGGTATGAACAGGCTGTGTCGGAGGCCAGAGATCTTGAATCCCTCCAGGCCTTGTCGGAGGCGTTAGGAAATTTGGGGAATGTGTGCGCCCTGCTTGAAGCCCATACGCCGGCAGAGGACTGCTATCGAGAGGTGTTGGAAATTCAGCGCACCCTCCAGGACGACAATGCGATTGGCGAAACGCTGGTCAATCTAGGAAATCTGAAAACCGATACGGGGCAGCCGGAGCTGGCACGGGCCTTTTATCTTGAAGCCGTCGATGCCTTAACCCCTCTTGGCAATGATCGTGCACTCGGCATTCTTTATAGCAATCTCGCGCTGCAAGAATTTCGGTTGCACAACACGGAGGCTGCCATCAAGGCGTTCCAGGCAGCACTGGATTTTCATCGTAAAGTGGGGAACGAAGATGGGTTGGCGGCGACGTATGGGCAACTCGGAAAAACATTTTTTCTGGACGGAAATTTTCGGAAAGCCGAAGCCTGTCTCAATAACGCCACCGAGCATTTTATCAAATTGGGGAATGGGCCAGGGGAGGCCGGAGCGTTGCGCCTGCTGGCTGACGTATATGAAAAACGACGAGACCACCTCTCGGCCATTCGGTGCTTAGAGCGTGCGGTGCTCATTGATCAGACGTATCGATTGCCCCACTATGAGGAGGATGTCCAACGGTCTAACCGGCTTCGTCAGATGTCATGAAAGACTCAGGGCGGCAAGAGCATTCTTGGTCAGTCGTGTCCGCGGGGTGTTGCTGAACGGTGAGCCCGCTGTCCCTCCCTATTCAAGTCGATAGCCAAACCCTTCGATGATGGTCCGAGCTTCCGGCCCTTTGACATAGTCTAGGAAAGCCTTGGCCGCCTCATTTTGACGCCCGTACATCAGGAGCACGGCTTGTTGAAGAAGCGGATCATAGAGATGCTGGGGCACATCCCAGCGGCTACCCGTTCCGTTAAGCACGGGATCTAATGTTTGCGCAGTGGCCACAAACCCTAACTGGGCAGTTTTGGAGTACACAAAGTGAAAGGTTTGCCCAATGTTTTCCCCTTGCACAATTCGATCTTTCAGGCGGTCCCACAACCCTAATGCGACCAACACCTGTTGGGCCGCTGTGCCATAGGGAGCCGTTTTAGGGTTCGCAATGGCGAGATGGTCAAAGTGACCCTCTGACAACACGATGGGTCCATTGTTGTTGAACATGGCCGGGTCGGAACTCCACAAGGACAGAGTGCCAATCGCATAAGTAAATCGGCTGCCCACAACGGCTAATGCTTCTTGTTCCAATAATTTCGGCCGAGTCGCATCGGCGGAAAAGAACAGATCAAACGGCGCCCCATGGGTAATTTGCGCATAGAATTTTCCACTCGATCCGGAGCTCATAAGGATAGTATGTCCCGTCGTCTGTTCAAAGTGACGCGCAAGTTCTTTTAAGGGAGATTGAAAATTGGCGGCAACAGCCACTCGTACCTCACCCGCTGAGACGGTCGTGACCAACAGGTGAAAGACGGTAAGGAGGGTCAAGACAAATAATCGAAAGAACATGAATATTCTCCAAGTCACTCTGTTCTATAATCTGAATAGTGTCAGGATATAGAAATAATCGGTGTCCTGATTTCCACCAGGAGGCAATCCGGCGCTCGCTGGGAGCCGATCGAAATAACTGCCTTTGAACCAATGGTCATAGCCGGCCTCAAGCTCGACATTCTCATTGGCTTTCCATTGAATCCGCAATTCGACATCATGCCCAAGATAATTTCCAGACTCTCCTGTGGTATCGCGCAAACCACTCCCGGCAAATGCGCCGTGTGATGTAGCCAGGTACCAGAAGCGTTGCTTGAACTGTAAGGTCCAGCCTGGGGTTGGGATGAAGATCACGCGCCATCCTGGGCTACTAATATTTGACCTGAAGAATGGTCCAAAACTGCCTGTGGCCGTATACTCAAACCGCCGTGCGCCAAAGAGTGTATCGAAACCTGAAGACTGGCTGTCGTTGGGATTGCGGTCTCCGCTAGCATAGTCATAGTGGATCAGGAATCGCGGTGACCATGGGAGATCGAAAGAATAGCCGAGATTAATATGTTGAAAATGGGCGAAGTGGTCGGTATTGCCGAATCTTCCAGTTTGCCAGGCACTTTCGACTTCATAGTCAATGTGGCCCGTTTGAGGATGAGAATACAATCGACCTCCAAATGTGGAAAAGGTCCGTTGGAGGTTCAGCGTCGAAAAGCGCTGGTCATTCAATCCGAAATAATAGACATTGAGTCGCAGCCACGAAAGATAATCGGTTTCGACATACGTCCCCCAGAAAACAAATCGTTGTGATTGTTCATCCAGTTGAATTTCGTCGCGTATGACCGGTTCGGTCAGAAAGGCCCGAAGACGCCAGATCTGGTCTTTGGCCACCTGCCAATGTACGCCATCGAATGCGTTGGTCGTATTACGGAAATCGTTTCGAGCAATGAATCGGCGTCCGCCAAAGTCCATGGTCAGGCGCCCAATGTGCACGTCGGTTCGGAGTCCGGTTCCGAACACATTCTTGGCGGTCGCAGACACGAATAATTGCAGGATGTCATATTCATTCCGGATGGTGGTATTCAGAAAGTCAAATTCACTTAGATCGCTAAGATGAACCCGTGAGTCCTGACCTTCGAAGAGAAATTTGAATGGTCCTCGATTCAGGCCCACTCGTACACGGGACCGTTGTTGAATTTGAGGATCCGTTTGTCCTAAAGGTTGGACAGTTCGCCAGGGATGGTCATAAACCTCGAAGCGGGTCCGCTGTTCCATCCCCAGGTCCAGCCAATCTGGAAGATTGAGCGCATGCTTGAGGTACCGATGCCATTGCCAGTTCTTGGTTCGAATAAGTACGGCATCGGCTGGTTCTGACAGGATGGAGGTTGAGGCCGACTCGAGTCTTGTATGGACGCCATCCAAAACGGTGGCGCTTTCTGCTGCTGCAATGTTGGGGGTTTGAGAGGTAGCGATGGCACTGTGAGCGAGGGCTATTTGATCAACTGTGAAAAGGAGCAGGCACCCGAGAAGAACAACGCGCCAGGATTCTCTATGTTTGGTCATCGTCAGCTTCGAATTTTCTTTCGCGCGGCTTAAGGCGGCTCTCTTACTATTTCGAAAAATGATGGTAAATTTAAAATTACTAATTGTCAATTAAAAAATTCAAAAAGCATTGTCGCTTCCGCTAAAAATTCTAGAGGAATATGAAAAATGGACCGCAAGTTAACCAAAAGATAGGTAAGCTGAGAAATGAGATTTTCCTAGGAGCATGTGAGCCGGGCCATGAGGGTAGAGAAGGGAATCGTATTTACAGGGGGCCGCGTGAAGCGATGATGTTCTGCCATTCTCCTTCGGTGACAAGGTCGAGAGTTGATTCGACGCGGTCAAGAAAAACGACCCCGTCCAAGTGATCGGCCTCGTGTTGAAAGACGCGGGCTAAAAAACCATCAAATTCCGTTTCGATCTGTACGCCTTGAGGCGTGTGGTAACGAACTCGAATGGTCAGGTGTCGAGGGACTAGGCCTCGGATGCCAGGTACCGTCAGGCAGCCTTCCCAGTCTTTTTCCCTCTCCGGCGAACCCCAGGTCATTTCAGGATTGATCATGGCCGTGGGTTCCATGGTTGGCGCATAGGGATATCGGGCGTTGGGCTTTGGCGAAAGGATAATAATCCGCTTCGACACCGAGACTTGTGGCGCAGCAATGCCCATGCCGTTCTCAGCCGCAACCGTGGCAAAGAGATCATCGATGAGAGTTTGTAGTTGAGGATCATGAATGTCCGTGACCTTGGCTGCCCGCTCCCGTATAACCGGAGACCCAAGTTGCGAAATTTCAAGAATACGAGGCATGTTGAATCTTTATTTCTGAGAACATGAAATAGTCAGATTGCGTCAAATATCGTCTTAGGCAAGGGAAGTTCTTACCATTTGGGGATAACGTGAATCAATTTGTCGAAGTGTGTTCAGAAGAAAGTGCGAATAAAGCTAGTCAATATTATGGCCTTGGGTCCTCATGAAAGGGGGCTACGCATCGGGAAGGATGTAAAAGAGACAGTCGCTTTGGGCGATGTCTGAGTTGGTGGTGGCCATCATGAGTCGGCTGGGATGCGCCAATCGAAGTTCTCCGTTGTGCACCGAGAAGAGCGTGGAGGTGAGGTTTTCCCCAGCGGCGTCTCTCGCCCATAGAACGTTCAAGCCCTGTGCTCCAACCCATCCCAGTCGTTCTTGCGTGGATAACGTTCCAAAATTGAATCGATCCACATCTGGAGGAAGCGTGAGGTCGACGTCAGCTACCGGTGAAGTGGCGTAGGCCACCGAGGCGCCCTTTTGCAGTTCCACGCGAATAGGATGATGTGCCACCGTCACGGATGACGCGACATCGGAGAAATTCTTGGTTAAGGCATACCGGGTGAATCCGCGAAAAGCCAACTCATGGGCCTGTGGATCCTGTGCCCAGCCCGCTTCAATTGTGACGGTTGGCCAGGCCGTTTCCGTGGCTTCCATCAGCGTGCCGAGTCGTAAGTCAGTCACGATGAGGTGGTCACAAAAGATTCCAGTCAATGCTTCCTGTATGGCTCCATTCCGCGTGGTAACGCCGTAAGCCGGGCTGTGGCCTGATGTATTGTGCAGATCAATCAACGCTTCAGGTTGCGTGTGCTGTAATGCTTCAAGCATGGCTTGAGCGATGGCGCCTTCCGGCCCTTCAAATGGAACGCGAAAACACCGATTGAGATCTTTGCCACCAAATGCGCACCGATGTGAAAACTGAGGTTCGGTTAAAGCTGCACCGATGGACCCGATAAAACACAGGACATTCACGTGTGGTTGATGACCTTCTTGAATCCAACGGTGGAGTGCCCGCACTCCAGAGGATTCATTGCCGTGTAATAAGGTACTCACGGCTCGCGTGCGGGTGGTATCTAAACCCGGAAGCCAGAGAAAGGTAGGGCCCCCCAACTTTCGTAAAAATTCCTCAACCGTAGTTCCCACGTCTTGTGGGGTGGGAGCATCCCATCGCTGTATGTGGCCTGTGTGGTTCATTCTGGGTGCTGGGCCCATTGCGAAATGGGCATGTCGGTTTGGGAATGATGCAGGTAATCTTCAAGCATGCGAGTCAAGGCCGTGGATCGATCGTGGCCCTGTTGCTCATACCGGACTACGCGTTGGATTTGCCAACGTGCGCCATTTATGCGTGCCTCCAGGCGATCCCGAATCACCTTCAGCATGTTGTGGATTTCTTCCCTCTCTACCCCGCAGTCTTCCAAGCCATGCTCGGCTATCGGCAATAATTCCTTGGCCAAGTCATACACCGAAATTTGCCGCAGTCCATATGAGGTGTTATTTGGCCAGACGAACATGGCCGCCATTCCACATTCGGCCGCCCGATAAAAATTTCGATGTGCATATTCAAACGGGAATTGATGCAGCATTTTGTCGATGTTCTCACGCATGCCCAAGGTCAGCCCAATCAGAAAGGCGGCATTTGCGGCCATATCGATGGGCGTGGGTCCGGAAGGCAAGGCCCGCAATTCTATACGTAAATGGCCGTCTGCACTCGCATCGTAAATGGCGCGATTCCAACTCCACACGGTGCCTTGGTGCAGTCGCAACTCCTCGAGTTGGGGTAAGCGCCCCTGCCGAATGCATTCCATGGGGTCTTCAGGACTGAGAACTGGCAACAGGGGAGGATATAATCCCACCGCTGCAGCGAACAATTCATAGGCCCCTCGCCGAACCCACCCATGCCCAAAAGAGACTCGAGCTGGAGCCTGCCAATCACCCTCCTGCGTTTTGCGACTATCGATGGCTTGTTTAAACAAGGCCACGCGGGTTTCTTCCCAGAGGTGGTGCTGTAAAAAAATGGGGCTATTCGCACTCAGCGCCAAGACGATAGGCGTGACCAGCTGCGCGGCATTGTAGCAATGGGCAAATTCCTGAGGGTTCACCCGCAGATGAATCTGAAAAGAAGTCGTTGCCCCTTCCAATGTGACATCCGAACACGTCACGGTTAAAGGCTCGGGGCCGTTGATGTGAATACGAAACGGGCCATCGCGCAATCGACGAAGTCCCGCCGAGAGGGCTCGATAGCGTGGGAGGTCCGACATGATCGAGGAATCCAGTTCTTCAGCGCAAAGAGTAGGCAAGATGCCAATTGGCACGATCCGTCCGCCGAGTTCGGCCGCACAGTGTGCTAATGATTGGATCGCGTTCGTTAATTGTGTGCGGAGATGAGAAAAGGGGCGGCCTGCCAAGGACACAGGGGATAAATTATATTCCAGATTAAATCGATCCAATTCGAGTTGCAGATGATCATCATGGGAGCAATTGAGGAGCGTGCGATTAATGGGATAGGCTTGCCCTTGTTTATTAATAATGGAGAGTTCGAGTTCCGCACCAATTGAACATGGACCTTCGCCGAAATTCGGCTGCGCAATGACATGCTCAAGAGCCGCCAAGCTGTGGGTCAACCGTTGCCCAAAGCGGGAAAAATCTTCTTCTTCAAACAGGTCGCGATCAATGAATAAACCCATAATACTTCTTCATACCTGAATTCCATGGATAGGTAAATAGAGAGAACGAAAGACTATTGAACTACGGCTCGATGTGTAATGAGGCATGCATCCCTTTGTCATAATGCCCGGGGATGTTACAGAACAGCACGTAGGGCCCTGGCTCCAATACCACCGTTTTCTTCTGGCTGGTGCCGGAGGGGAATTCTTCAATTTCATCAATGGTCTGAATTTGCGGATCGTCTTCATTCACCAGATATTGGGTGGGCATCCCTTGGAGGGGCGTGGCTTCTTTTCGGGGAAGTGCTGCGGGGGTCAGATCGGTTTTGAGAATGACCAGTTCATGGAGACTCCTCCCCTCATTCACCGCTTCCAATGCAAGTCTTCCAGCTTTGGCCCGGTTGGTATGGGGATCAATAGAAAAGTCTTTAAAGACAAGGGTGATGGGCGCCTCTGTCACCGCTGGTTGGGCAAAGGCGAACGGGCTGAAGACAAGAGAGCTCAAAACCCAGGGAAAAAAATTAAACATCAAATAGATCAACAGTTGGATTCTTGGAGCGGTTCGGGTCATTGCGTCAACGGGTTCTGTGAAATTTCAAACCATGTGTCGGGGGAAAATATAATTGAACACAGCTTACCCCAGGTTTTGTCCGGAAATGGCTGCGTATTCTTAGACATCATCCCTGTCACTCCATGATGGTAGCGCTTCCTCAATGGGCCAAGAATCGTGGCGAGGAAAAGATCTACGGGATATGTGGTGTTCAATCGTTCTGCCCTTCAAGTGTTTCATTTGGAACCTTCCCCAAACCATCGGTAGTAGGGATTGTCCCCGTCGGCCTCAAGCACACGTGTCATGTCCTGTGCCCAAAGTGCTAGGTGGCCAGCTGCGCCATTCAGCGCAGCCTGATAAAAAAGTAACAAATTCTGGCGTTCGAGGGTAACCGACCTCACAAAGGCAGCGTCGGCACCGAGCAGCGGTGGATTGGTGCGAAGCTTTATTAGGCGAGGCAGCGTCCATTGCAATTCATCAGAATGTACCCAATCAGCGTACTCGATTCTGGGTTGGTCGTCAGTGATCGGGAGGGCATCACCCGCATACGTTTCCAGGCCGGAACGGTCCGTCACCCAGGTTCCCATC
>JAOUQB010000427.1 GCA_029879555.1 Nitrospirota bacterium
TCAAAGCCACACATTTTACGATAGGGTTAACGACATGGATGAAAGCACACGATTCCGTCTCGCTTTAAACAACCCCATCGTCATGCTCGGCCTGTGTCTTTTGGCCGGCGTGGCTGTATATCACAACATCATGGGGGCAAACTCAGATCCGACACAACCATTTTCAAGCCCCTCTTCGTCCGAGGAAGAGGTCGCCCCGTCAACAATCGTCACTCCGTCACCGTCAACCCATGAGGAAGCGGCCACTCATTGGCACACACATCCAACACGGGATCCATTTGCACCAATGACCGTCGCCCAAAGGGCGCAACCAAGCGTGAGGCCTTCGGCATCATCTCAACCGTTCATCTCGAGGCCTCCCATATCCGCCACCAACAGTCTGGCCCTGAAAGCGGTCGCCATCGAAGCGCAACAACGAAGTGCCGTGATCAATCGTCACGTGGTCTATGAGGGAGACATAATCGAGGGCTATCACGTCGTTTCTATTCAGCTCAAAGGCGTCTGGCTGACCCGTCATGGGAAGAAAGAATTTTTAACCTTTTCAAAGAAGACCATGTCCTAATCAGAATGTAACTCTATGAACAATCCGCCAGTCCAACCCACGCAGAACCATTGCCCTCTATTCATGATCAGGGCCCTATTCATTGGGGGTATGCTCACCCTCTCGAGCTGCACCACGGTCACACCAGACAAAGGCGTTCCAACTGCGCAAGTTTCGGCGATACCGACATTGGAGGCACCGTTCGTTCCATCGGCCATCCCAACCGCGATCAAAGCCCCGGGTGCGGTCTTTTCCCTCGAAGATCGCATGTTACTCAGCAGCGACATTCAAGGCGACGGATCTCCGATCCTTCCGGCATTAGGCCCACTCTATTCATTTCGTGCACACGAACTCCCTCTGGTTGATGCCCTGGCGCTCTTCGCTCGAAGCAACCAACTGAATATCGTGTCCGGACCAGAGATCTTGGGATCGGTGACCGTCGATTTTCATGCTCTCCCGCTCGAACAGGCGATGTCCGCACTATTGGAAGCTCATGGATATTACTGGGATCACCAGGACAACCTCATTCAGGTCCGAAAATTCAAAACCGGAAGCATGAATGTCGATTACATCAGACTGATCCGAGGGGGCACCGGGCAAAACCACGCGCAAATGAATTCGGGATCAACGGGAGGAAGCGGATCACAGGAGACGGGCCAAATCACCGTCAACCAACAAGATGAAATCAAGTTTTGGGAGGAATTGGAAAAGCAAATCCACACCCTCATGTCCAAGGACGGGCGTTTAGTGATTAATCGCCTTTCGGGGACGATTCAAGTGACCGATTGGTACCAACGCGTGGATGAAATTGAAGACTTCCTGAAATCGGTCCATCAAGCCTTACACCGGCAAGTCCAAATTGAAGCCCGCATTTATGAAGTGAATTTGAATGACAATTACAGCCTGGGGATCGATTGGAACCGGGTTGATTTTTTGGGAGATTCCTCAGGACTCATTGGGACCTCAGCCTCTATTATCACCGCACCATTTGGCGGGTTTATCGCCAAAGCCGCCACCACTGCGATTTCCTTTTCGGACTCGAGTTTTGACGGAGTGATAGAAGCGCTCCAGGAACAGGGCGAACTTCGTGTGATCTCGCAACCTCGCGTCGTGACCATGAACAACCAGCCCGCCCTCATTAAGGTGGCCACAGATCAACCCTTCTTCACCTCGACCGTTTCACAAGGAACAGCGGGAAGCGGCAATATTGTGACCGAACAAGCGCGCTCCGTCACGGTAGGGTTAGTCTTGTCCGTGACCCCGCAAATCTCCCAGGATGGATGGATCATGTTGGATGTCACACCCATCATTTCCCGCCTGCGCGATATCACTGAATCTCCGCTCAAAACGGCCACGGCCCCCATTTTAGATGTCAAGCAATCTTCAGGGCTCGTCCGTCTCAAAGATGGAGAAATGATCATCATCGGCGGACTCATCCAAGAAGAATCGTCGGAAACCGAGCGCAAGGTTCCTATTTTAGGGGACATCCCCTTTCTTGGCAGACTCTTCACGGGCACCTATACCGTGAAAACCAAAAGCGAACTCGTCATCTTTATTTCTCCAAAAATTATGAAATCCACCTCATGACCACACTTGATTTACACCTGTGTTACCAGGACCTAGGGCTGACCGAACCGCCCTTTCGGCTCACACCGGATACCGATTTCTTTTTCCCGGGCAGTCATCATATGGAAGCCTTGAACCATCTCCACTTTGGGATTGCCAGCGGCGGCTTTACGATGTTGACCGGAGAAGTGGGATTGGGAAAAACATTGTTGTGCCGACATCTACTTCGACATCCGCCAGACGGGGTTCGCTTTGCCTACTTACTGAATCCAGATCAGTCATATGGTGACTTGCTCGCATCGATCTATGAAGATCTCACAGGAACGCTCCCGGAAGATCGATCCTTGGGAGCCTTGCAACGAGAACTCCCTAAACTCTTACTTCGTTTGGCTGAAGGCGGAGAACGAGTGGTGGTGTTAGTCGATGAGGCCCACCGTTTAAGCGGGAAAGTTCTGGAAGGCCTTCGTCTGTTGTCGAATCTAGATACCGAAAAAGACAAATTGATGTGCTTATTGTTGGTCGGACAACCAGAACTCGAGCAGAAACTCGCCGCTCGATGCTTTCGCCCCTTGCGGCAACGTATTAGCGTGCGCTATCGCCTGCAGCCCTTTGGCTACCGAGAAACTCGCGACTATATCGACCATCGCATACAAAAGGTCCAGCAGGGAGATCGCGTGCGATTTCAAACCGGAGTGCCCTGGCTCATTTATTGGCTATCAGGAGGAGTACCCCGACGGATTAATCAACTGTGCGACCGGGCCTTACTCGGAGCGTTTGCAAAGAATCAGACAGTCATTGGGCATTACTTAGCCTGGAAAGCGTCACAAGAATTTCTCAAGTGAATTAATAATGGGTAATATAAAAACCGTAAAGCGTCAGGCGTTAGGCGAAAATATCTTAGGAATCCTTCCCTTCACCCCCTCACGCTTGACGCCTTACGATCCTATCTGCTTGCTACTCACTTCTAACTTTTCACGATTCAAAAGA
>JAOUQB010000428.1 GCA_029879555.1 Nitrospirota bacterium
TCCGAATGCTTCTGGAGAAAACCCCCATGCTCCTAGCAGAGCAAAAATAGTGACCAATGTTTTCATGGTTTCCTCTTTCGACTCGCCTCAATAATGTTCTCAGTGATTGCTTGAATCTGCTGGGTAATTTCTTTCACGGATTGGTAGTCTTGAGACCGTTCGGCCTTTCGAGCCTCCATGAGTAACCGCCGCACTTCATGCAACTGGCCCTCGATGGTCACCTGGACCAGAGGAGATGCCAACGTTCCCTCGATGGCTGCAGCATGAAATTCCTCCCATGCTAGATCGGTGGCATGGGCTGCGTTCCGAATGAATTGAGTGGCTTCCTCCGGGGAAACCCCTTCTCCAGAAGAATAGGATGGAGAAGGGGTTAACCCTGTGATGAGTAGGAAGAGAACAATAGATACCATGCCGTACATCGTGTCTTTAATCCGGTTTTTAGGTTTCAGATTGTTCACGATAACAAGTCTCACAATTTTGCTTTAACGATAGATTGCATTTGATTCAGTTCCACATTATGGGGATCAAGACTTAAGGCCTTGGTGAGGTGTTCATTGGCCTCTTTCCATTTTTCCATCCCCATGTTTTTCATGGCTTCAATAGTCGCGACTCGAAGGGAATCGCTCACTGACTCAGGCGCCGTCTGGGCGCATCGAAATCCCAAGCCCACGCCGTAGCTATTATTGGAAGGATGATTCCAAAATCGATGGGTCGTGGTGACACTTGATTCCGCGGCAATCCAAGATCCCCCACGGATAACTCGCTTGGCTCCGACAGTGAGGCGATCAACATAGGTTCCGGTTCCACCAATCCAAATTGGTTTCAGGGGACCTTGCGTATTCGCAGGATGAGGGGTTTTTTGATAGAAATTTGGATCGTACCAATCTTGAACCCACTCAAACACATTTCCAGCCATATGGTGGAGACCATAGGGGCTGGCTCCCTCTGCCAAAGAGTCGACTGGGAGTGTGGCCTCCTTATTCTTCCCGTAGTTGGCTTTGGATGAATCCAGCTCGTTGCCCCAGGGGTATCTCAGGCCATTGGGACCTCGGGCAGCGCGCTCCCACTCCGCTTCCGTTGGCAGGCGTTTTCCTTTGTATTCACAATAGGCCGTTGCATCAAACCAATTCACACCAACCACGGGTTGGTTGGGCTTGTTCAGTCTTGGGTCATCCCAATAGGCAGGTCCCGGGTGCCCTTTGGCTTTCATAAACTCGGCATACAGTTGGTTGGATGTTTCATACTTATCAATGAAATAACCATCCAAAAAAACCCAGTGTGCTGGACCCTCATCGTGAAAGGCCTCTTTTGACCAGGGCATGCTCATCCGGCGTTGATACATCGTGACCGACTCACTGGATCCTGACGTGGAGTTGGATTGATCCTTATCGATTCCGATGACAGTTGGTCCAGTAGCAATGTAGACCATGCCGTCCGGCACGGTCTCATTGGTCTGAGCGTATCCAGTCAGGGGTAGAAGAGAAACGATAGCGGAGAATAGGAGGAACCGACCCCCCTGGAACAGGCCTGCTCCCCGCAGGCCTGTTTTGGGTGAAACATTTAAGGTTCTATGAATCTTTCGAGTTGTCATGATTGTATTGAACTCCTATAAATGGCAACGTAATTGGCCTCTCTACAAGAGATAGCGCCTATTTGTTACCCTTGTTGATTTGATTCATGATAAGAGTTTTGGTTTGCATATATTCCGCGTTTTGTGGATCACCCTTCAGGGCACGTTCAATAGACTCTAATGCTTCCGCCCACTTCTCATCTCCCATGCTTATGAGGGCGTGCATGAAATCATATTGTGTGGCTTGAAGGCTTACATTAGAAGCAGCTTTGGCACATCGGAATCCCAAGCCCACTCCATAGGAGTTGTTCTCAGGTTGATTCCAGAACCGATGACTGCTGTGCAGTGAACTGGATGGAGCGAGCCAGGACCCACCTTTCAAAACTTTGACGGGCCCTTGATTAGCGAAATTCAATCCGGTGGCAGGACCTTGTGGATTCAGAGCCGGGCTGACATTGAAATAGCCTGGGTCATACCAGTCTGATACCCATTCGAATACATTTCCAGACATATTGTAAGCGCCATAGCCACTGACTCCCGCTGGGTAGGAGTCTACCGCCGTTGTCATCCCAATGTTTTGGCCATAGTTCGCTTTTGTTTCATCGAGTGTATGGCCCCAGGGATAATGTCCATGGCCACTCGGGCCCTTTGCTGCGCGTTCCCATTCTGCTTCAGTAGGCAACCTTTTGCCCTTCCATTCGCAGAAGGCACTGCCATCGTACCAATTGACACCGACCACAGGTTGTTCGGGTTTGCTCAGACGTGGATCGTCCCAGTAGGCCGGTGCCGCGTGGCCGGTTGTCTTCATGAATTCTTTGTATTCTTGGTTAGAGACTTCATACTTGTCGATGTAATACGCATCGACCACCACGTTGTGCGGATGTTCATCCTGATGTTCCTGGCTGCCCATGGTGAATTCTCCCCTGGGAACCATCACCATGTTTTCTGGTGCCTGGCTCATGGCAGGGCTGGTTGCCAAGAGAACGGAAGCGAGTGCGACGCTAGAAAATACGCTTAATCTCTTCATGGTTTCTCCCTCTGAATGTGACTGGTGAATGTGAGTGTTGCTGCTTTTGATCATTTCCTTCTGGCTCCTTTGTAGTGAATGAATGGATCATGTTCCGAACGCCACCGGTTCTCCAAAATGGTGTTATCGAAGATATCTCCGCATTGCAGACACTTCATGACCTCAATTTGGAATCCAGCGATTCCCTCTTCAGGGGAAACGCAGAAGGTTTTCACGAGAAGCCCGTGGCATCGGGAACAGGTTGACTGGGAAACAGATAAAACTTTGTCTAACCTCCTTGGTGAGGTGTGAATGGGCTGTTGTCGGTTTAGTGTAGCCATTTTTCTGTTCCCTTCCAATTGTTTATAGTATTTTTAAGTTGCATCTTTTTTTTTGATCAATGTTTGTATAATGTATGTATAGAGTATCGTTTAATGTTTGTCAATGGTTTTAAATAAATAGTTTTGACAAAGATTTAACAAATTGGTAAATTCACCTAATGCAACTGTACA
>JAOUQB010000429.1 GCA_029879555.1 Nitrospirota bacterium
CTAGCGTGTCTAGTTCCGCAAATTGTGCGGCATCGTTGGCGTCGGCAATCGAGCCGGGGCGCAGTCCATCCCCCAAACTAAATGAGACGTCATAGGCCTTCATGATTTCACAGATTTCTTCGAAATGCGTATACGTGAAATTTTCTTGGTGATGAGCTAGGCACCATTTGGCATGAATAGATCCGCCGCGGGACACAATCCCTGTCATGCGGTTGGCCGTCATTGGCACATAGGCTAAGCGCACACCGGCATGGATCGTAAAGTAATCAACGCCCTGTTCCGCTTGTTCAATCAGCGTATCTCGAAACAGCTCCCAGGTTAGCTCTTCTGGTTTGCCGCCGACCTTTTCTAAGGCCTGATAAATGGGGACGGTGCCAATCGGAACTGGTGAATTGCGGATGATCCATTCACGGGTCTCATGGATATTTTTGCCGGTTGAGAGATCCATGACCGTGTCGGAACCCCATCGAATGGACCAGATGAGTTTTTCTACTTCTTCCTCAATGGATGATGTCACCGCCGAATTGCCAATATTGGCATTGATTTTTACCAAGAAATTGCGACCAATAATCATTGGCTCCACTTCGGGATGATTAATATTGGAGGGAATAATTGCCCGTCCCCTGGCGACTTCGTCCCGGACAAACTCCGGCGTGATATGAGAAGGAATGCCTGCGCCCCAGGCTTGGCCAGGATGTTGGACGACGCCTCGGATGATTCCGTGTTTTCGTAAGGACTCGGCTTCCTCGATTCGCATTTGATTTTCCCGAATCGCAATATATTCCATTTCTGGAGTCACGATGCCTTTGCGCGCATAATGCATTTGCGTCACGTTCATGCCTGTTTTGGCCCGAAGCGGCTTTCGGCTCAACGCGAACCGAATGGCATCTAAACTCGAATCAGTAGAGCGTTTACGCCCATAAATGGAAGTAACTTCCGGGAGCTCTTCTACATCCTGGCGATCAAGTATCCACTCTCGACGTAAGGGATGCAGGCCTTGGCGAACATTGATGGTGATCTCAGTATCGGTATAAGGACCAGAGGGATCATAGACGGTTACTGGTGGATTGGGCGTTGGAGTCTCCCCATTAGGCCCTTGGGTCGGTGTTAAGGTGATTTCCCGCATGGGCACTCGAATGCTGGGATGTGAACCTGTGACATAGACCTTGCGTGAGGCCGGAAAAGGTTCCGTGGTGAGGGTTGAGGAAGGGGTCGCGGTTGGATCGGCCTTAACAGCCAGGCTCTCCTTGTTTGGCGAAAGCGTCAGATCGCGGTGTGGAGTGCTCATGAGAATATCCTTTCTCAGGATGACCAATTATCGGCAATGAAAAACTATCTAAGGGAGACATAAAAAAAGACCGCATTCGTTGGGAACGCGGCCTGAAAATTTCCATCTATCATGTGCCGCTTCCCTACGCTGGTATTATCCAGGTCAGGTATGAGGGTCGTCCAATGATAGGTTGGACATCTCAGCGAAAACGCTCCCCTAGCCTTGTGAAAGCAATGCTAACGTTCAACCTGTACCTTGTCAATGAGGCAAGCGGGTCTCTCACGGCTTGAGGGAGAACCTGCCCATTGAACATTTTAGCTTTTTCAACTGTCCCTTCTTTGATACAATGGAAAGTCTACTCGGTGTATTTTTTGAATTTAGAGGGACTGATGAGCCAATTGTTAAACCCGACGAGTCTCGATAGCAAGGAAGATGGAGTGAACGCTCCAATGGGGGGAGAATTGCCCATTGCTGATTATCAGGACCTTCCTGCTGAGGAACTCTTTGAACGAATTGTGGAGGCTAAGAAAAGCCTTGGCGATCAGGTCTTAGTCCTCGGGCATAACTATCAGCGCGACGAAGTGATCGTTCATGCCGATTTGCGAGGAGATTCCTTATTGCTATCGAAGTTAGCCGCCGAACGGTCAGAATTTCCGCATGTCGTGTTTTGCGGTGTGCATTTCATGGCGGAGACAGCGGATATTCTGAGCCGGTCGAACCAGACGGTGATTTTGCCAGATTTAGCCGCCGGGTGCTCAATGGCCGATATGGCCGCGATTGAACAAGTTGATGAATGTTGGGATGCGTTAGGACAGGTACTGTCGGTAGAAGATATGGTGACTCCGGTGGTCTATGTCAATTCTGCCGCAGACTTGAAGGCTTTTTGCGGTGAACATGGCGGGGTCACCTGCACCTCTTCCAATGCCAAGGCCGTGATGAATTGGGCTTGGTCAAGAAGAGAGAAAATTCTCTTTTTCCCGGATGAACATTTAGGACGAAATGTGGCGAATAAAATGGGCTTTCCCAAAGATGAGATGATTGTGTGGGATCCGTTTAAAGCCAATGGGGGCAATACGGCGGAAGCCATTCGCAGGGCTAAACTGATTTTGTGGAAAGGCCATTGCAGTGTCCACCAAATGTTTCAATCGACGCATGTGGATTATTTCAGAAAGCAGTATCCCGGCATTCAAGTCATTGTGCATCCCGAATGTCACGAGGATGTCGTCAATAAAGCGGATGCGGTGGGATCCACGGAATATATTATTCAGACGGTCAGCAAGGCGCCTGCCGGGACATCCTGGGTTGTAGGGACGGAGTTAAATCTCGTCAATCGTCTGAAAGCGGAGCAAACGGACAAACAAGTCTTTTTTCTGTCGCCGATGGTGTGCCGATGTGCAACGATGTATCGGATTGATGCTTCGCACATGTGCTGGTGCATGGAGAACTTAGCCCAAGGAAAAGTGGTGAATCAGATTGTGGTTCCTGAGGATGAAAAAGTTCTGGCCAAGATTGCCCTGGAGCGGATGATGGCTCTGAGTTAATGACCTTCCTTCATTGATTGCCTTTTCTCTTTTGTAGGCCGCTCATCAAGAAACCTCTTCTCAATTCCTTCCCACGGCTATGACGGGGTTTCACCAAGAACGTTGCTTGATGGGTTTTTAGACCACGGCTAGAATGATTTTTGCGGCTTTTCACGTTTTCCTGAGTTTTTTCTATGGATTATAAATCAACATTAAATCTTCCGCAGACGGCGTTTCCCATGAAGGCCAATTTGCCTCAAAAAGAACCGGAGCGTTTGGCCTGGTGGGAGCAGAAA
>JAOUQB010000430.1 GCA_029879555.1 Nitrospirota bacterium
GTGGACGCGAATGGTAAAGGACCTTGGAACAATTTCCAAAAATAATGGCCCCTGATACCCCGCCCGGACCTCATCAAATCCCACATGAAGATCCGTCACGACGCGTGTAAAGATATCTAACCGGCCTGTGGAACTTTTGGGATTCGTCCGGCCACGAATGTCTTTGGGAAGTTTCAGTCGTTCCATCAACGGCACCAAATAGACGTGCCCTTTTTCCAGAATGGCCCCTTCGGTCAAATCCATGTCATACATCACCAAATCAGACCGATAGAGATCTTCAATGGTGAATTGCGCCTGTTGATCGGAGGGTTCAGGAAGAAAGCTGCTGAGCAATCGATAGGCTTTCGTGCCTAATCGTAAATCCAGACTGGCGGGTTGGATCTGCTCTTGGGTGATCGGCACTTCGGCGCGAATCGCGCCTTGCCGCACTAACGTCCGCAAGTGCTGGAACGGCAGAATGCCGGATTTACGAGGAGAGGCCATCAATGATCATCCATGGCCCCGGCGCTGCACATATCCCGCGACACCGATGTGCTCACCATTGGCAATTCTTTCTTGTCAGTCGTTGAGGGCTGCGGATAATGATAGGTTTTATTTTCAAAATTTTTGAGCACCGCTCCCTTTTCGTCTAAATCGAGCAGATATTCGTTCGGCAATAACGGGATTTTTCCGCCCCCACCTGGCGCATCAATCACAAAATGGGGAACCGCCATGCCGCTCGTATGGCCCTGGAGTGATTGGATAATTCGTAACCCCGTTTCCACGGTGGTTCGAAAATGATTCGTCCCTTTCGTGAGGTCAGCCATATAGAGGTAATAGGGCTTGATGCGGGCTAATAATAATTGATGCATCAGGCGTTTCATGATTTCCGGGTCGTCATTGACGCCTTTGAGCAACACCGTTTGTGCTCCCAAAGGTACCCCGGCATCGGCCAAGCGGCCGCAGGCTTCTTTAACTTCCGGCGTCAACTCATCCGGATGGTTAAAATGCAAATTCATATAAATGGGGTGATACTGCTTCACGATTTCGCACAATTCCGGCGTAATGCGTTCCGGCAGAGTCCCTGGCACCCGAGTCCCAAATCGAATGAGCTCCAAATGGGGGATCGACCGAAGCGCCTTCAAAATGCGTTCGATTAAATGATCGGGCAAGAGCAACGGATCGCCGCCGGATAAGATGACATCCCGTACCTCAGTATGTTCCCTCAGATAGGCCACCGCCTGATCGAGCTCGCCTTTCTTCAGAAATCCCGGCTTGCCCACCAACCGTTTGCGTGTGCAAAAACGGCAATAGATGGGACATTGGTTGGTGACCATGAGCAACACTCGATCTGGATATCGGTGCACCAAATGTGGCACGGGGCTATCGGTATCTTCCTCAAGTGGATCATCCTTGGCATCAATGTCATCCAATTCGATCATCTCGGGGACCACCTGCTTCCAAATGGCATCGCCCTTTTCTTTGATCGTGGCCAGGACGGTCGGCGTAATGCGCATGGGATAAGGCCCCACGATATCGGCAATTTCTTTTTCGTCCACACCTAACTGCTTGGCTAAGTCTTTCGGCTTCGTGATGCTTCGGGCCAGAACTTTTTTCCAATCCTCCATAACTTAGTCGCTCCTTTCCTGTGGCGAACTGAGGGGTGGGTTGGAGGCTGCTCCGGATTCGTGCCCTTGTGGAGAATAGGAATCCAGATATTGCACGATTTCGGCGGTCTCTGTTAACACAGTTTCTCCATCAACCAACACGGGCACATAATATTGCCCAGACGCTTCAAACACCGTTTTTCGAAATGAACGCACATCGGGGACGATTTCGTCTTCGTAGGTAATACCCTGCTCTTCCAGCTTTTGCCGGACCACTGCACATTCTGGACACCATTCTGTGTGATAGAGCTTCATCGGTGGTTGGTAAGGTCAAGAATCTGTCTGGTCTCGTACTGTACCAGTCTCATTCCACTTCTGTCTGTTACAACACTGAACCCTCTACTCATCATGGCTCACCCCACATGGAACCATCACCGCATCCCGCATTCCATGGATAATTTTCTTATCTTTAGGGCATATCGTGGCCAACACCCCTCCTAATTCCGCCTGCCCCTCCACCACAAAATAATAGGGCGACAACCGCACCCGCCCTTCCATCGTGGTGTTCACCCCCGATACCTCATCATAATATTCAACCACAACCAACTTCCCTTTGTGAAATGCTTGGAGGATGGACGGGACTGTGTAAAAGGTATCCAGGGCCTGAGCAAGGGTCTTTTTCCATTCTTCCTGGGACATATCATGGCCAATCGACACCCCTCGGCTGCCCCAGGCCAATTCTGAAAAGCCCGACACTTTTATGACATATTGCCGTTCTTTTTGCGTCGCATCCCCTAACCAATCCCAATTTGACACCGCGTGATTCCGATTCCGCAAGCCAGGAATGACAGCGGTTGGTGGCAACGGCCGGGGATCCAGCACCCATGTCTGAGGAATTATCCCCTGCAAACAGGCGATGGCTTCCGATGCAAGCGTTTTTTCCCAAAAGGGTGTCAAGAGAGGATGGTGGATCAGGGCCAAGGCCAATTTTTCTTCCATCCAGGGCTTATACGGAGGTGTCACAACGACACGCCCTTTTTTGGCGCTGTAGAGAATCAATTCCCCCTTGGGAATATTCTTCAAATCAAAGAGCTCAAAAAACCGGTAGATCAAAGAAACCGGCTGATTGGCACCGTTGTGCTCAACAAACAGCCCTTCTTCAGTAAATCGGATATCGCGAGGATGGACGCAATAGGCTTCCCATCCTTCTAGGGAAAGTTGGGTGGCTACCCACTGCATTTCTGCCCGATACGCATCGGCTTCATCAGAGACCACAATGGCCATGGCCTGGGGTTGGTCTTTAAGCATCCCTTGTAACATGCGGGAGAATGGCTTGATGAGGCCATTAGCATTCGGCCACACTGAAAGGCCCTGTTGCGCGTACATGCGACTCAGGCTTCCGGTTAACCCAATGCCACCCGGCACCGAGTCCAGCTCTGTCAACGCCATCCCAGAATCGGTCGGAATCAGATCT
>JAOUQB010000047.1 GCA_029879555.1 Nitrospirota bacterium
TGCAGCATTCGTCTATCCTGTCTGAAAATTGAATGTTACGCAAGTGGGCCCCTGAGTCACCTCCAGAAAAAAATGCCCAGGGTAATCCCCTCCATCCTCACTCCTGTTCACAAGAAGGAACCCCCTCTAAAGCCCCTCCTGCAAGACAAAATCAAGGACTAGGAAATCGCCCCGGGCAAACCATGACCTTTACTAGCCTCAGCTTGGGAATGATTGGCCAATCATTTCATGTCTGTCTCAGGCAAGCCCAGGGTCCCTTGTCCGTTCACGTGCGTCTTCCTCATTGAGTACCCCCTCTAAAAGTCCCAATGCCTCACACGCCTTGAACAGGCCAGCGCCCTGGGCTATCCTGTGATCCCATTCCCGTAGGTTCAAACCCAATCTGCGCCATAACAACACTCAGCTGACGATAGTCCAACGGCTTCCATACAATCTGACATCCTCCCATTTCCCAAGCACGAGTCATTTCCGAATCCCATCGTCGATCTGCCAGGACCATCACCTTTATTCCTGCTCGAATACATTCCTGCGTGTGATACCGTACCGACACGGAATCATCGCCCAGAAGATACAGCCCATCGAGAAACACGACCTGGCTCGGATAAAGCGTCATGCTTGAGAACAGAGCTTGATCATCGCTCGCTCCAACGCATTCATACCCCAGAAAGACCAGTATGCCCTTGAGAAAATCTCTCACAAATCGATCTGGAGAGAAGATGACCACCTGATGAACCTTCTGCGACCCCATGGCTTGATCACTAAAGACTTCAATCCGTTGTTCTTCAACATTTTCACCGCCTGAAAGACTGGAAGTCGCGTACGGCCATTGTTTTTCGTCTTGCCCCATGGGGTAGCCCCCACTCATAAGCTTACGGTTCATCATTGCCTCCAGCGAGCGATTACGTTGCGGATCATTCCTTTCGTCGTCCCATATTCCACATAGACATCGAAGAGAAATATATGTTTCCAAAGAAACTTTCAGAAGACGATTGGGTATGATCAGAATCAATCATCAGAGAGACCCCGCCAACCGGTGGAGCCTTTTCTCCATAAATTTGCTCATAATCCTGTTCGACATTACGCTGTTCCTGAACCCACTCACCGACTTTCTGCATTCCGCTGCGCACCACCACATAATGAATTCGTGAATCATTCTGACTTTTCACAATCGTGCCTTGCGGTGCATCGGATTCCCACAGATATCCAATGACGCGGGTATTGAAAAACCCTGGGAACCTCGGAAACATCACATAAATCCCTGCCGCTTGGTCATCCAGTTGGCCATCGCGCGCATCCCCGTGGATGGGCCATTCCGTCACCTTCCATTCCCAGGACAAATTGGGATGCAGATCAAGATCCACATGGACTTTTTTGTATAGGGCCACATTGGACCGATGGCTTCGCAGCTTCAAAACGGATCTTTGGCTCTCCTTGACGATTTCAATGTCTGGCTCTCCCTGCCAGACCCTGACCGACCAATCTTTCGGTAAGATGGATGAAGATGGGTTCGTGAAGGATTCCGTAAAGGTACTGACCTGAACGTACGGACTAATCGCCGAAATTTCCGAACTCATCAAACTCAAGCTGGCAAGAGCGAAAAGACCTAGGAAATATTGGGTCGTACGCTTCATTCTTTTCATGATTGCCTCCTTTGGCTACTTATCCTCTAATTCAAGAATGAAGCCACTTATAAGGTATTGTTTTCCCCACAATTTTCTCCTTCAAATCCATACATGTATCATGGAAGCACAACCAAGCGTCTCAAACTGTCTCACGCTGGAACAGCTCAAACACAGAGAGAAAATGCGCTGTAAGAAGGATGGATGGACTGGGGAATAGGACGGAACCCGGCTCTTTACAAAGAACCAGGTTCCGTGGATATTGAGACTAACTTAGGATTCGAAGGCATACCCAAGGGTGAGGAGAATCTGCTTATCACTTTTCTTGTTCCCGGGAGCCGGGGTATTGTCATAGCGCCAATTATACTGCAAGGTCGACACAAAATTGTCCAACATCGTCCAACGCAACCCCTGCTGGGATGTGATGTAATAATCACTTTTCTTTTCCAAGGACGGGTAGCCCTGGTGTTGATGGAACAAGGTCAGGGCTGGGAGGACAGGCCAATTAAAATTCAGCGCCCATCGCCCTGTGATGTTATTGCGATCTTGAGACCGTTTAAAATCTTCATTAAAAAATCCCAAGCCAGCTTCTGCACTCAACTGCATTTTTGAAAAATAGGGACTTGAAAAATCTCCTACATCAATAAACTGATACCCCGGTCCAGCAAAAAGGGAAGTGCGAAGGTTCAAGTCTTGGAAGGTGTCCTGTTCAAACAACGCCCCCGCATAGGCATAGAACCGTTTGGTAATAAAAAAGTCTAACTTGATCGTGCCGAAGGCATTACGGGAATTTAATGTGCCATTGGCTTCTCCGTTCAAATACCGGCCAAGAATGGTCAAACGCAGCCGTTCGCTTCTGGCAATCAATTCACCGAGAAAGCTATAACTTTTTGTCCTGGTATTGCCGGTAATAACCGATGCACCAAAATTCAGATTCCCGGTATACACCACGGCTTTCTTGATGGGTGGATTGACCGCCATCACGGACTCCACCGCAACCGGAATAGGCTCAGTTAGCATATCGGTTTGGATACCCAACGTTCCCGGACCTAACATACTGGGCTTGCCCTGGAGAATCGTCCCACTTCCCAGCACGACTTTCACTTGATCGTCAGAGCTTAGGCCAACGACTTCCGACCACTTAATCTTAATCGGATCCCCATCATGGAATAGAGTTTTGACCGTGATGAACCCGTCGGTCATCTCTAGAATTTCGACGTAAATTTGGCTCCCATCTTTCAGGGACAATTTCCCTAACGGTTCAGCTGTCCCGATAACTGGGAACAGACAAAGAATCATGAACGCCATCCCTAGCATTAACTTCCCGCTCATTGGACCTCCTTGAATAAGATGTAGTGAACCTGGTGACCGTCGATTCATGACGGCTTTGCTTCCCATACGCCAACTCCAGGCTCACACACACGCATCCTGGAGAGAGGGGAAAGGCGGGGAATGATGGTGAAGACCGAAAGAAAAGAAATCTCTAGACCAGACTCTTTTCATTTTCGCAACATGCCTTCACGAAAAATTTGCCGATGCTACTATATTGCTATCGATCAAGGCAATATTGAGTCTGCTTGTTCAACAAATACTCAATGTTCAGACAGCCCAGTTCCACCACTCACGTGGCTTACTCGCACTCTATTCCGAGCTCATTGAGTCGTCTATAAAAAGTGGATCGACTCATGCCGAGTAATTTTGCCGCCTGCGCACGTTTGCCCCTGGCTTGCTCCAAAGCCGCCAATATTTCTGCTCGCTCATCTCTCGGAGAAGACCTTGTCGAAACGACAAACTCCTGTGCGCCGGTGAGTTCTGGGGGAAGATCTGAATAACGGATGGCTGCCCCATGGCAATGGATCATGGCATAGTCCAGGGTACTTTTCAGTTCACGAACATTCCCCGGCCACTGATATCGCAGTAAGGCCTGCATAGCTTCCTGAGCGATTTCCTGCACGTCATGCTTTCTGGTCACTGCCCGGGCCTGACCAAGGAACGCATCGCTCAACAACGGGATATCTTCTCGACGCTCCCGCAGCGGCGGTAACTGCAATCGGGCGACGCGAATGCGATACAAGAGATCTGATCGGAACGTCCCCTTTTCGACGAGCTCCTCTATATGTTGATGCGTGGCGGCCAGAACTCGGACATCGACTTTTCTAGGACGAGACTCGCCCAGCCGAATAATTTCCCCTTCCTGTAGGACCCGTAACAACGTGGTTTGAATGGTCACCGGCATATCGCCAATTTCGTCCAGAAAGAGAATGCCGCCTTCTGCGGCCTCAAAAAACCCTTCATGGTCACTCACGGCTCCAGTAAATGCTCCCCGTTTATGACCAAACAATTGGCTTCCCAATAAGGAATCTGTTAGCCCAGCACAATTGATCGCCACAAATGGTCTGTCTTTGCGTGCACTCAACCGGTGGACGGCCTTAGCCACCAATTCTTTACCTGTCCCGGTTTCTCCCTGAATCAACACCGGAACATCAACGGGGGCAATATCTTGAATCTTTTGGTAGATTGCTTGCATGACAGGACTTTTTCCGATGAGTTTTTCGAAATGAGCCTGCCCGATCAATTGCCGGCGTAGATCTTCCACCTCCGTTTGATCTTTCAGGAAAAGAATGGTCCGCCGTGAGTCACGGGGATCATCATGCACTTCCACTTCAAGGTCTAACCACGGCTTGTGGTTTTTCTTTAACGAAATGGCGACAGGAGCGCGACGCCCCTCAGGCAAGGCTCGTTGCTCTTCGACCTGTCGACTTTGTTCACCCTTCCAAGGCAGGATGGCGGTCCATAAACCACCAACAAGCATCTGAGGTGTCAAGCCAAAGAGACGGCACACGGTAGGATTGGCATACGTCATCGCCCCGGACTCATTGATCATCACCACCGCCAGGTGCAGATGATCAAGAACCGCCGTCACATCATCCCGAATTTGTTCGCTCTCGGCGAGTTGATGTTGGTGAATGTCACGTTCCTTCCCGTGCACTAAATGATCTTCTCGGGCTTTCTGCAACACGGGTTGTAAGGTGACCATTTCTGGCTCACAACGTCTCACAATTAAGAAACGTTGCTCCTCCTGCACGAGCGCCGTCGCCTCAAAATAACTCTCGTCTCCCATGAGGTCGGGTTCGCTCCAAAAACCGGATGACAAGACCCCCTGCTCATGCGTCTGCCAAAACTCTTCTGCCTCATGCAAAAAACACTGCAGGAAAAATGACCGCTGCACAAATTCCATTGGATCTGTTGATGAGAGTGAAGGAGGGAACCAAGGAGGAATCGAACTTATTCTGCGATAATGCGACGCAGATTCAACCTGCACAATAAACGCATCAAAAATATTAAGAATTTCAGGATAGGGAATTTCCACGCCCATACAAACAGCCATTTCATTCGGAGTGAGCATCCAGGAAGTGAAAATACCTCTCCCTCAACCATTCGGTGAGCCGACTGTGTCAGACGATATGTAGAGGGATGTTCTCACTCCGGTAGAGGAACCGATTGAGGACAAAAACAACTACGTCGTCAGCATCTGCTTGGCTAATTCGGCAAACGCCAATTCAACCCCTTCACCAGTCTTGGCACTGGATTGGAGAACCAAACATGCACTGGAAGCCAGGTCTTCATACATCTCAGGAACCACTTGCCAAGAATCGAGGAGATCGTGTTTATTGATCACGAGCACATAGGGGACAGGCCCCATCGTTTGTACAGCCAAGGTGTGGAGGTGCCGGGCCACGTCCACGGTTTCTTTTCTGGTTCCATCAATGACCAACAAGAACCCTGCTGACCCTTGCAAATATGACGCCCGAACTTTTTGAAAGTCATCGTCTCCATACACATCCCACAGGACCAAGAGCATCTCGGTGTCTTCCACGCATTGGGATTTTTGATCAATTTTTACCCCAATGGTGGTATGGTATTTTTCAGAAAATATCCCCGAAACAAACCGTTTCACTAAACTCGTTTTTCCAACGGCAAATCCCCCCAACATACATACTTTTTTTTGCAGTCCCACCTGTTCTTTCATGGACGACTCTCAGAGGCACGATCCGGCGCAAGAAGTACTCGGAAGCCGACCAGGCGCCCTAACGATTCCCCACTGCCCATTGAAGACAAGGCCTGCGTGGAGGAGGACGGCCCCATGCCTTCCACACGAAACGTGATCGCTTGAAAAGAACGATTCATTAAGACATTCAGGACAGATTTCGCTCGCTGTAAGCTCAGGGCTTGATTGAGTTTTCTGTCACCATCCGGGCTGGAAAATCCCTGGATGTGAATCTGTGGAGAAATATGTAAAACCATTGCCATTTGATCCATATCACGAATGGTCTCTGCAAGACTCAATAAGGCCGATTGTTGGTCCTGGGTAATGCTAGATTTCCCAAGACCAAAGCTAACCGTATTTCCCTCTAGCTTAGCCTTCAATGTCTCAAATTGTTTCAGGTCTGTATCAACCAATTCCTCCATCTGTATCTGGGTCACGCCTGGCATAAGGGGTCCTAAGAGTTGAGTCTGTTGAATCCAAGAATGAGAAGCCTCTCCCGCCAGAACCAATGTGGCATCTTCCCAACTGACGACAACCGAAGTTGGCAGGCGCAATTGACTCATGGCTCGTTTGTGTACAAATTCAGGCGTGAGGTCCATGAAGGGGTTCAAACGAAATTCGGCCTGTTCGAACGAGTACCCAAATTCCGAAAGAATCTGTTCCGGATTAATCGCCAAAGGATCCCGCAATCCATAAAAAATTGATTTCGATCCTTGCTCTTGCACTGACGTCACTACCAATCCTGGCTCTTGACCGACACGCTCCAATAATTGCGCCCATCGTTGGTGATCCGATCGAGCCTGCACAGCCCACATCCCCAAACCAAGGAGCACCAAGCCTAGCAGGATCCAAAACATGATCGGGAGGCCTTTGGATTTTTTTTCAAATTGGGCTTGCAAACAATCTTCTAAGGAAAGACGCGTATCTCCAAAAGCCGTCACATCACCCTTGAACGCCTGCAACAATTCGGAGAATTGAGCATGAATCGTCTCAAGCGTTTCTTGAAAGACCTCTCGCAACTCTATCGGCGGCGCTCCCCGAATGACCCCTGCCAAGATGGCTCCCGATCCCTGCTCAATCCAGACGGTCAAGTCGCCAATTCGGAGGGACTCTAAGCCATCCTCTTGCTTTTGCCCAAAGGAATCACGAACAAAATCTTGAATGGCGGTTAACATTCCCGAAATCACTTCCTCACCCTGTCCACTCACCCCTTCAGCCACTACATGATTGAGCAGGAGACCCGTTTTCTTGTGTATCAAAAAGACCTGTTCCACGCGAAACAAGAGGGTGTGCAACAACACCACTTCAGCAAACGACTTTCCGGTCCTGAATGCTTCCAACCGCCATTGGAGGCCTTTCCAAGACATACTATATTCCAATGTTTGATTCATGGACTGAATCATGCCTCGCATGGCGCGAGCAATCGCTTTCCGTATCGCGGGGCCTAATATGGGTGCAATGGAATCACTGATCAACTGCGGCGATTGCTTGATCGACAGAGAAAGCGCTTCTTGTGTGATGGGAATCATGGACGCCAACAGTCGTGAGTCCTGTTTTGCCCGGAGTCGAATCGCATCGGGCAACACCCGACCGACATCGTGGGGTTGAAGCGTGAACTGCTCCAAGCGACCCTTGAGTTGTTCAAGTTCCGTCTGCTCCGGCGCAAGCAGCAAGCGACGAAGATCCGAAAAACTCTGGGAATCTTCGAGAGAGATCTTGGGGGATGACTTCGGAGGGGAGGGACGAGACGGAGATGCCATTTCGGTCCTTTATCGTCTCATATCGTACTCAGTGACCTGGAAGGAGTGGATGCTCAGAGCCGCTCTTAATCCCAAGGCTTACGATGTAGTTTCATCCCTTGGGCCGACTTTTAACCGCAAGGCCAAGTCCATCAACATTTCAGCCAACGCTGCGCGATCCGTTTTTTCCTTTTTCAGGAGCTGGAGACTTTCCTGAAATTGCCGTTGCAATTCAGTGAATCGTTGGTCGTAATTCTCATTCAGTGCGGTTTTTTCCTGAGTGATCTGCTGTTCCATGGCCGCATGCTGTTGGGAAGTCTGCTGAGTTAATTGCGAGAGCTGCCCCTCAATGTTTGCCCGTAACGTTTGGATCACCTGCCCCACATCAGCTAACGAGGTCGTGCGGCCAGTATTCTCTTCTTGAATATGATGCGTCAGCTTCGTCACTTCTTGGGTGAAATGCGCCTTGAGGGATTCCAAAGAACGGGTTACCTCTTCCCGAAGATTGGCACTCTCTTGCAATAACCCCTGCTCAAGAGTCTGCACCCGTTGATCAAACTCTCGACTTTGGGCTCCAAAAAGAATATCGCGAACTTTTTCCAAGCTGCCATCTTCCGATGGGGGCACCTGTTCCGCAGAAGACAAATTATGTGGCGTAGTCGAAGAGCCAGAGACCTCATACGCAATGTTTTTTGACCGCTTGGCTGACTCAACTGGGTTCATAGGTCTTTACTCCGTTAAAAGATCACAACCTAGGTAAGAACACTGATCTTGGGGCATCGTATCACTCTCAAGAACTCAGGAACAAGACCATCTTCTCCCGCCTCTTGGAGTTCAAGTTTTAGGGTGGAAGAACATGGCTTAGGCTTCTATCCCACAAAAGCACTAGAGAAAGGACGAACCACGCACAAGAGCTCTAAAAAAACCTGGCATGACAGTATGAAAGAAGGACGTATGATGACTGGGGGGGGACTAAAATAACGATAAAAATCCGAGTCTGGAAAATAGCCGATTGAGCAGGAGAGAAATTACTGGATCAGCTGGCTAATCTTTTTCAGGTTCCGCACCGCCATGCCGATGGGTGACTCGGTCTTCATCGAATAATTCGGCCATTTCTTGCGCCATGACGTCATTATCATGAGGGAGCGTCACCACGGACAATTCTTTTTTAATTTTAGGAGATTGGGCCTTGGGATCTTTGTCGTCGATTTTGGAATCTCCCTGTTCTTTAGACTTGTTATCCTGTTTCATGCTACTCATCTCCTCTATGATGATCACTCAAACGATTCCAAAAATGACTGCTCCGGAAACTTGAGCTGACAGCTCGCACAGGTCACAAAATAGACCGATTCACGGACAGAGAGCACCGCCCGAAAATCTAAGGATACCCCGCGCTGCCGACAAGATTGGCAGGCAATTTCTTTGAGTCGATACGACACATCCGGTTGGGTTTGGAGATAAAATTCCATATCGGTATGCACAGGAAAGGTATAATGGCAACCAAGACAAATCGCCTTCCATTCTCCATCACCTGCCGCCACGGTCCTGCTATCAATCCCAAACCGATTCCCCTTACAGATGGCACATTTCACCTCTCCTAAGCGGCCTTCAACGTCTTTAATACTTAATTGTACCATAAGGTTTATTTTCTATTTTCCAACATTCTTCACGTCTCTTCAGTATAGGGCGAGGGGAGTCATCCCGCAACCACGACCCGCCAGCCTGCTGAATGAAACGGAGAAATTTGGAACCACCATGTTTTGGATCGTTCCTCTTGTGTTGGCCTCTCAGCCTGCCGACAAGATACGTATCATGATAAGTTATGTCGATCATCAACTCTATATTGGCGAACAGGCCGATGCCGAATCTCCTCCAACATTCATTACTGCCGTCCTTTGGACGGCATTAGACATTCGCCTGTCCCCACCTCCCAATATCGTCTTTGCCAGATTACCCCTGAGGGAATATACCGAACCCGATCCTATTGACCTTGAAATGGGTGTCACCTGGCTTTGTCAACATCTTCCCGAGCATCATATTCTCGTAGCCTGTCGAGTAGGATTCGGTCGCTCCCCTTCACTGATAATTGCGTATCTCTGTTGCCACCTGGGGCTCTCCTTTACGGAAGCCCAGGACCTCGTCGCTCAAAAACGTCCTGGTACCACCCCCCTTCCTCGCTTGGCCTCCGTCATCGAGCAATTGCAGTCCTCCTCTCCCGCCTTCCTCCCCCGTCTTCGTTAGACGCAAAAAATATTAGGGGCAATTCCCCTCATTTCGTTCAATTCATCATCATTATCCGATGAAGAATATTTCCAGTACCCAAGGACCATTTCCTGATTGCACTAGATATCTGGTACAACTCGTTTCGCGTTTTTTGGGAGATGAGCAATCGCACCCAACCAGATCTATTTCTTAAACACAACAATTTCTCAGCACAATAGTCTCCATGCCAGAGCTTCCAGAAGTTGAAGTCGTCGTTCGGCACCTCAAATCTCGCGTGCTTGGGGCAACCCTTGAGACGCTCACCATTCATCGTGCCGATATCGTCCGAACGGGACATGACCTCACCCCCTGGTTTCCTGGGGCACAAATCACCCAGGTGCATCGAATGGGGAAATGTGTGGTCATGACGTGCGAACGCTCTCAGGACACTCGGTATCTTCTCTCGGAACTCGGCATGACCGGGCTGTGGTTTTTTCAAGCCACTTTAGCGACATCACCTCAACATATTCATTGCCACATCACCTTGTCCGGGACTCACACCAGCGACCTTCATTATTGGAATCCCCGCCGGTTTGGTCGACTGTGGCTATTTGATGCATCCGGGCTAGAAGCCTTCAGGCAGCGGCGATTTGGCCCTGATGCACTGGCCATTACTCAAGACGAGTTTTGCCATTTAGTTCACTCAACTCGTGGGCAACTCAAGCCCTTCTTTCTGAACCAACATCACCTAGCCGGTATTGGCAATATCTATGCAAATGAAATTCTCTTTCGCGCCAACGTGCACCCTCATGCTAAAGGCCATCACCTTCGACGAGCATCATCTCAGCGACTCCACCAAACGATGCAAGAGGTCCTGCGAGAAGCCATCACAGCTGGCGGCTCATCAATTCAAGACTTTCGCGCGCCCAACGGCTCTCAAGGACACTTCCAGGATGCCCATCAGGTCTATCAAAAGGACGGCCTACCTTGCCCACATGGCTGCTCAACCCTTATCAAACGGCTACAGGAAGAACGTAGTTCCTTCTTTTGCCCATCCTGTCAAAAGAAACGCTGAGACCGCATCTCCTTCCTTGAGGCATGTTCAGCCCTTTGTTAGAATGCAACCAGACGCTCAACATTATTGACACACAGGTTTTCAGGAAAGTCATTCACATCATCAGTGAAAAAAATAAAACTACAAGAAGGAGTTGATTTAGCGAATTTATTCGGCCCGCAGGACCTCCACCTTAAAATGATCGAAGGGGAACTGAAGATCAACATGGCCGCTCGCGGTGATGAGATCACCCTCGAGGGGCAATCCGAGTCCGTTAAACGAGCCGAACATATTTTACAGGAATTAGCCGATTGGACACGAACCCATCACGAGTTGAAACCGGAAGACATTTCACGAGCCATCCGGGCCACAGAAGAACAACGCGACGCCCCTCTCAAACCCTACACCTTTTCTACCAATAATCTCTCCACGACAAAG
>JAOUQB010000431.1 GCA_029879555.1 Nitrospirota bacterium
CCACTTAGTCCAATGGTTATGGGTCATTTGCTGGAAATCAAGAATGGGTTGGTCAGTTGCTCGGGATATGTCTTTGATGATTCAGGATGTCTGATCGAGGGGGCTTGCCATCGCTTCACTCGGAAAATCCAACGCGGGCTGGTCAGCCATCCTTATCGAGTCATCCCTCGGATCGTGCATGTGAATGCCACGGTTGCCACCATCACGGCCTCAAACCAGGACGCGTATTTTCATTGGCTTTTTGATCTGCTGCCTCGCCTGAAAATGCTAGATGATTTGGGTGTGAAGCCTGAAAAGGTGTATTTGCAATCTCATTATCGATTCCAAAGAGAAACCCTTGATTTATTAGGGCTGATTTTACCACGACAATTAATTAACTGTCAGGATGTGCCATTGCTCTCAGCTTCAACGCTGATTGTTCCCTGTCATGAGGTGATGGATGGTCGAGAATTTCCGGATTGGGTGATAGATTTTGTTCGCTCCTCTTTTCTGTCAAAAGTCGAGAGGCTTCGGCCTGGCTCTCCGAAGCGGGTCTATATTTCTCGGGCTGATGCCCTGTTTCGCCGAGTCCTGAATGAACAAGAAATTCTCCCGGTTCTGGAGGAGTACGGATTTACCCTCGTGAAGTTGGAAAAGCTCTCTTTTCAGGACCAAATCATCTTATTCCGAGATGCGGAAGCTGTTGTGCTTCCTCACGGGAGTGGACTTGCAAATTTGGTTTTTTGCGCGAAAGGGATCCCCGTGATTGAATTGCTTCCCGCGCAGGTTCTTGATCACGGATATCGGCTGAGTCAGGCTGTGGGGCTCGACTATTTTTTCCTCAGTGCCCTCCCTCAAGATTCGAGAATTTGTGAGGGGACGAGTCATTCCGGAAATATCCCCTATGATTTCAGTATTCGCCCTCAAGACTTAATCGATGCCCTTCGGTTCGCTGGTATTGTTCCCATCCCAAGAGGTTATCCGACGCAGGGTATCTTGGAATTGAAGCAAGATTTACCGCCTGAGTATGTTCGCCGCCCGGCACGTGGGCTTAAATGAGTGTGTGCTACCCAAGAGTCAATCATGATCGTGATGTGTTGATCTGGTAATCGGAATCGTGAAATTGACAAAAGCTGGGTATTCAGGAAAGATGCAAGGAGTTGAACCCCCGATTGGCGATGATTCTTTAATCCCGTGTTCAATGCATAGGGCATTCTTGATTCTAAAGGACCGTTGTGGACTCTAACCTTCCCTCTGAACCTCGCAAGGAACCGATTAGTGCGACCCACACGCTGCATAAGTTTTTGCACAAGCGATTAAGAATTCCACAGGGGATGCTTCAGCCCTTCATCAGCTTGGCACGGATAGCGGGGAATCCAAGGCAATATTTTCTTCGGAAACGGCTTGCGAAGGAGATATCACGCGACGGTAGCCAAAAAATTCGAGTTCCTCAAAAAGATGGATATCAATTTTTTTCTCAAGATGACATTCCAGGCATTCGGGATATCGTGGGGTATTGTAGGAACATTTTTGAGGAATCTCGGAAGAATCTTTCCTCAGACTATTTCCAGAATAACCCGAAAAAGAAGTATTTTAATGTTTTGCTTGAAGGTGAAGCATTTTGTCAGCATCCTGAACTGCTGAGGCTTCTGATTGCCCGGCCTATTCTCGATGCGGCCACCATCTACCTTGGTGCCGTTCCACGATTGAGTGGAGCCATGTTGGTGTGGTCTCCTGAAAATGACACGGCTCGTTCGAGCCAACTTTTTCACTTTGATTACGAAGATCTCACTCAACTGAAAATGTTTATCAATATTTTCGATACCACAGCAGAGCAAGGCCCTTTGACTTTTCTCCCTGCTGATGTGTCTGAGCGGGTTCAAAAGGCAATTGGAAGGATTCTCGGACGTGTCTCGGACGAGAAAGTGTATCAGGCAGGCGGCCAAAATCATGATATTAAATTGGTGGGTCCCAGGGGATCCGGGGCCTTTTTAGATACGTCACGGTGTCTGCATTATGGGAGTCGTTTTAATAAACGAGATCGGCTTATTTTAATCGTGCAATTCCTCAAGTTTCATTCTTCCTATAGAGGCTATATTCCGTTTAAGGTACCTTCTACGCTTCAAGATTTTTCGCCTGATCTGGTTCAAAGGCTTGCCCTAGATATTCATTGATTCTCATTTTTTTGTTCAGTCCCTATGTTTAGGGTATGTGTAAGGTGACTTCACGGTATGAATTTTGAGGGTGACTTCATGTTAGCGGGGCTGGAAATTTCTTCATAAAAATCGACAGGTACGTCCCTGAAATCATACAATGACGGTGGTTACCATTCCCACAGGGGGAATTCGAATCGCTTGTCTTTCAGAAATTCGCGGAAAGCTGACATTTTCTCAGGCTTCACCTTCAACATTTAAAGGGTACATTCATGCCATCATCCGCTCAAGCCACATCACTGTTGAGTTCATTTTCTTTGCCTGACTCTCTCCCTATTCCCAAATTCATTGCCGAAATTGGCTGTAATCACAGAGGTGATATTGAAACCGCTAAACAGATGATGGTGGTCGCAAAGACGTGTGGCGCCGATATTGTGAAATTTCAGAAAAGGCATTCTCGTGAATTATTAACTCCAGAACAATACAATGCGCCATATGTGAATATTAATAGTTATGGAAAGACGTATGGAGAACATCGGGAATTTTTAGAATTTGACCTTGAGACTCATAGGAAATTGAAAGCCTATGCCGAAGAGCATGGCGTGGAGTATTCCACCTCTGTGTGGGATTTGACCAGTGCGCGAGAGATGGCTAGCCTTCAGCCAAGTCTGCTAAAGGTTCCATCAGCCTGTAATAATCACGTAGACATGTTGAAAGTGTTACGAGATGAATTTGTGGGACAAGTCCACATCTCGGTGGGAATGTCGACTGAGGAAGAAATTGAGGCTGCCGTGGGCGTCTTTCAGTCTTGTCCGCAGCGGGTTGTCTTGTATTCCTGTACTTCAGGGTATCCAGTCCCTTTTGATGATGTCTGTCTTTTGGAAATTGTCCGTCTCATTCAAAAATATAAGA
>JAOUQB010000050.1 GCA_029879555.1 Nitrospirota bacterium
CATGGGGACTCATGCTCGGTTGGGCCGTAGTGACATTCTCATTGCCGAGGCCGATGAAAGTGATGGCTCGTTTTTACGGTTGTCCCCCTCCATTGTGGTGGTGACCAATATGGACAGGGAACATCTTGAACATTATGGAAGTATGGATCGATTGCAGGCGGCCTTTCTGGAATTTATCAACAAAATTCCGTTTTATGGCGCGGCGATTCTTTGCGCGGATGATCCTTGGATTCGTGGCATGTTGCCCAATGTTGTGAAGCGCGTTCTGACCTTTGGCCTCAGTGATTTCTCCGGGGTGCTCACGCCGGATTTATTTGCGACGGATATTGAGGCCAAAGCCCTGGGCGTCGAATTTCGTGCGCATTTTCGTGGGCAAAAACTTGGGCCATTCCGCGTTCGTATTCCCGGTGTACACAATGTTTCGAATGCATTGGCAGCGATGGGGGTGGCGTTGGAAATGGATGTGCCGGTGGATCTCATTCGATCTGGTCTGGCGGCATTTTCCGGTGTGGAACGTCGGTTCCAAATTCGAGGCGAAAAAAACGGGATCATGGTTGTGGACGATTATGGTCATCATCCCACAGAAATTCGTGCCACGTTGGCGGCGGCACGATCGACATGGTCTCGGCGATTGGTCGTGGTCTTTCAGCCGCATCGATATTCCCGAACGAGGGATCTGGTAGAGGAATTTTCGAAAGCGTTTGAACAAGCAGATGTGCTCTATGTCCTGGATATCTATGCGGCAGGCGAGGAACCCATTTCTGGGATTAACGGCGAGACATTGGCCGAAAAAATTCGTGGGGCGGGCCATCCGGCCGTTCATTGGGTCAATGGTGCTGCTGGATTGGTGGATCGGTTGCGAGATGACTTGAAGGAAGGTGATGTGTTGATGACCCTAGGTGCTGGGGATGTGTGGAAAGTCGGGAAAGAATTCTTGGAGGCAGCACGAGAAACCATCGAGACGTAATGCGGAACGACGAACAAAAAAGGAATCATGTTGCGACAGCCACCAACCCGAGAACAGCTTCGCCGGGCACTCGCGTTGGTGGAAGGGGAGGTTCGGTGGCGCGAGCCATTGGCCCCGTTGACCTCGCTTCAAGTTGGGGGTCCTGCGGACGTCTTGGTGATTCCTGCTGATGTCGAGGATGTGATTCGTGTTATTCGGGGGGCTCACGTGAACCACATTCCTCTGATGGTGTTGGGTGGCACGAACGTAATCATTCGAGATAAGGGCGTTCGGGGTATGGTGATGCAACTAAAGCACTTAACGCATATTCAAGAAGAGGCTGACCATTTGGTCTACGCCCAGGCGGGTGTGCGGTTGCCGCGACTGATGCAATTTGCTCTTGGGCGGAAACTATCCGGAATGGAATGGGCGGCAGGGATACCGGGAACTGTGGGCGGTGGGGTGGTGATGAATGCGGGAACTCGCTTAGGTGAGATGAAAGATGTGTTGCAGGCGGTCGATTTTATTACGGCCAATGGCAAGCGGAAGCGAATAGAGGCCACCATGCTGACTTTTCTGTATCGAAAAACCACGCTCCCCAAAGGCATCGTGGTTGGGGCGTGGCTCAAATTACGGGCTGCGGCAAAAGCCACGATTCAGTCGGCGACCAAACAGTATCTGCAGTATCGAAAAGCCACGCAACCGCTGACACTGCCCAATGCCGGATCGGTGTTTAAGAATCCCATCGGAGATTCCGCTGGCCGCTTGATAGAAGCAGCGGGTTTGAAGGGGTTGCGAATGGGTGACGCCGAGGTTTCCACCAAACATGCCAATTTTATTGTGAATAGAGGGACCGCCACAGCTGACGATGTGCTCACCGTCGTTCGGACCGTTCAAGCTGGAGTGGCCAAAAAATTCGGGGTTCGTCTGCAGTTGGAATGGAAAGTGATTGGGGAGCGATAAGTCACGGGTTCCTGAGAGTGTGTTGTTCACATGAAAAAGCGAGACATCATGAAGACCACGTCCTTGCGAGTCGGTGTGCTGATGGGAGGATCCTCGGCGGAACGGGAAATTTCTCTCAAAACGGGGCGGTCCATTTGCGAATCGCTTCAGCGCCGACGGTACACGGTGGTGCCTATTGATGTGGATGCCACATTGCCTCAACAGCTTCGCGCCAAAAACATTGGAGTGGCCTTTATCGCCCTTCATGGAATGGGTGGAGAAGACGGCACGGTCCAAGGGTTATTAGAAGTCATGAACATTCCGTATACCGGATCAGGGGTGTCTGCCAGTGCGGTGTGCATGGATAAAGGGTTGACCCGTGTGGTGCTTCAAGCTGCGGGTATTCCCGTTCCTGCTGGAATCACCTTGCAGGCGCCATTTATCCCTCCTCGTCCCGCAGGTCATTTGGGATGGCCGGTTGTGGTCAAGCCCTGCACAGAAGGGTCAAGTATTGGGGTGTCCATTGTGAAGCAGGCGTCTGGGTGGAGGCGTGCGGTACTCAAAGCCTATCGACACGCGCAACAGGCTGTGGTGGAAAAATATATTCCCGGACGTGAAGTGGCTGTCGGGGTCTTGGGCACAAAGATATTCCCTGGCGTGGAAGTGATTGCCCCAGGAGGGTTCTATGATTTCAAGGCGAAATATGGCAAGGCCGCCACTCGGTATCTCTGTCCGGCCCCGCTCACAGCTCGTGTAGAGCGACTGCTTCGTGAATACAGTCTTCACGCCTACCAGGCGTTGGGATGTCGTGGAGCCACTCGCGTGGATTTTCGGATTCATCCGAATGGGCGTCCTTATGTGTTGGAGCTGAATACGATTCCTGGCATGACTGCACGGAGTTTGTTGCCGATGGCTGCGGCGCAACAAGGCATGACCTACGATGATTTGGTGGAAGCGATTTTACAGGCGGCCTTACTCAACCGTGGGCGGGTGCCTCGCCGAACGAAGACTCGCAAACAGGGAGCGACATAATGGGGGTTCGGGACATCCTCTCATCCAAGCAACCGAGAAAAAACCGGCCACTCAAGCGTGGGGATGGGGTGCGGCGGTCAGAGAAAATTCGGAAAACTTCCCCTATTCGACGTGTGGTGATGGGCAGTCTTTTAGCTGGGCTTATCGTGGGTGTCGTCATTGGTGGACGAACAGCAATACGGTCGGTGAACGCATGGACCAAAATTCAACAGGTCACGATTGTCGGCTTGGAGCGTCTTTCACGAGAGGAGATTACAGCTGAGTTGAATTTACCTTCGGATTCCAGTTTGTGGTCCATCGACATGGATCAGCTCAAAGGACAACTGGAGGCTCATCCCTGGATTCGTTCGGTCACCTTTGATCGAGTTCTGCTTCATTCTCTGATCGTTCAGGTGGAAGAACGTCAACCGGCCGCGCTCTTGCGAGCAGCGAAGGCCACGTATTTTCTGGATGGGGAAGGACATTTATTACCAGGGGAAACCACCAAAGCCGGTGAGGCTTTGCCGGTACTCGAAGGGATGACCTCGAAGTTTTTTACTCAACATCAGGATGAAAGTCATCGGCGCGCGAAACAGGGTATTCACTTGGCGGAATTATTATCAGAACGTTTTCCAGGACGGCCGACCGTCAACGTGGCGCATCCGCACACGACCATTGTGGATCTTCCACGCTTTCGTTTCCAGTTCGGGCAGGAAGTGGACCAACAGTGGGAACGGTTTTTGGTGTTGTATCCCACGGTGAAAGACGCCATTGAACGACAATCGCAAGAAGTGGATTTGAGATTTTCTCAAAAAGTCATTCTTCGCAAGAGGACACTCTAACTATGACCAAAAAAGAACACATTGTGGTAGGCCTCGACATTGGGACGACGAAAATTTGCGCGGTCGTGGGCGAAATTTTGGCCGACCGTTCCGTCAACGTGATTGGGATCGGGTCGCATAAATCGACCGGTTTGCGCAAAGGCATGGTCGTGAATATGGAAAGTACGGTGGAATCCATCAAGCATGCCGTAGAAGAAGCCGAACTCATGGCGGCCGTACAAATTAATTCCGTGTATACGGGGATTGCAGGCAGCCATATCGGCAGCGAAAGTGCACAGGGGGTGGTGGCGCTCAAGAAACGTGAGGTCACCAAAGGCGATATCAAGCGTGCTGTGGATACCGCCCGTGGTTGTGCGGTCCCTCCGCCGGATCGACAAATTCTGCATGTGCTGCCACGGGAGTTCATCGTCGATGATCAAGAGGGGATCCGAGATCCCTTGGGTATTGCAGGATCTCGCTTAGAAGTCGATGTTCATATTGTGACGGGTGCCGTCACCTCCGCCCAAAACCTTGCCCGATGTGTGAGTCGAGCCGGCTTAGATGTCGTCGATATTATTTTGCAGCCGTTGGCCTCAAGTGCTGCCGTGCTCTCTCCGGAAGAGCGAGAGTTGGGTGTCGTCATGGTCGATATTGGAGGGGGGACGACTGATGTTGCCATTTGGGTCGAAGGGTGCATCCGACATTCTGCGGTGATTCCAATGGGTGGGCATCATTTGACCTCGGATTTGGCGATTGGGTTACGAACAGCGCCGGAAGACGCAGAAAAAATTAAATTGCAATATGGCGTGGCCAGTAGTCAATTATTGAATGACGACGAAAATATTGAGGTGCCGAGTGTGGGTGGACGTCCGCCGCGGGTCATGCCTCGAACGATCGTGGCACAAATTCTCTCACCACGTGTCGAAGAAATGTTTGAGATGGTGCGTCGTGAAATTCGACGAGCGGGTTATGACGGCATGTTGGTGGCGGGAGGAGTCTTGACGGGTGGGACGTCGTTGCTTCCGGGAATGGCGGAAGTGGCTGAACACGTGCTCAATCTGTCCGTTCGGTTGGGACGTCCCTTGGGAGTGGGAGGGTTACGAGATATCGTGCAAAACCCGATGTATTCCACCGCCGTTGGGTTAATCGTTCATTCCGTGAGTCAAGAAAATGAATTTGAAGTCGTCGGGGCTGGAGGTGGCAAATCTCAAAAACCCTCACGTTGGATGGGGGGAATGGTGTTTAAGATGAAGGGATGGGTCATGAACTTTTTTTAATCCATGGAAGGAAAGGAGAAGCGAGCATCCATGCCCCCTGTCGCATTGTCACTGAAACAACAACTTGATTTACCTGTCACAACAATCTGCCTGAGAGATGGCAGAAAGGAGGCTTCCCATGTTTTCACTGTCTGATGATGAACTCGCGACGATCAAGATTAAGGTCGTCGGTGTTGGTGGGGCTGGCTGTAATGCCGTCAATACCATGATTGAATCTGGCTTGAGCCGCGTAGAGTTTGTGGTGGCCAATACAGATTTGCAGGCGCTTGGCCGTTCCATGGCCTCTTACAAAATTCAATTGGGCCCGGAACGCGCACGAGGGTTGGGTGCGGGTGCTCGACCTGAGGTCGGGAAGGAGTCAGCCCTTGAAAGCGAAACCCAAATTCGTGATGCCTTGGAAGGATCGGACATGGTGTTTGTCACCGCTGGTATGGGTGGTGGCACCGGAACAGGGGCGGCTCCCGTTGCGGCAAAAATTGCTCGAGAACTGGGGATTCTCACTGTGGGGGTGGTCACCAAGCCGTTTCAATATGAAGGAAATCGTCGTGCCAGCTTTGCCGAAGACGGTATTCGTGAATTGAAGAAGCATGTGGATTCACTGTTAATAATCCCCAATCAAAAATTGCTTGGGTTAGTGGATAAAAATACCCCGCTCTTAGAAGCCTTTAAGGTCGCGGATGATGTGTTGCGCCAAGCCATTCAAGGTATTTCCGACGTGATTACGACGCCGGGTTTAGTGAATGTGGATTTTGCGGATGTGCGCACGGTGATGGGGTATTCCGGGCGGGCTGTGATGGGCATGGGCATCGGGCGTGGGCCGTCCCGTGCTGAAGAAGCCGCCAAATTGGCGATTGCTAGTCCGCTGTTGGAAGACGGCAGCGTGGAAGGCGCTCGAGGGCTGTTGCTGAATATTACGGGTGGCCCCAGCATGACGTTGCATGAGGTGAATGAGGCTTGCAATATTGCCCGGGAAGCCGCTGATCCACAGGCCAATATCATCGTGGGACAAGTGATTAACCCAGATATGGGTGAAGAATTGACGGTGACCGTCATTGCCACGGGATTCGAACAAGGCGAATCGGTCTTGCGGTTCCCGGATGTTCACCAACCGACATTGGTCGTGGAGCCGGTCAAGACTCGGCCCATGGTCTCCGTTGGAATAGACAATACGGAAGGTACTGGCGAAGAGGATATGGATCGTCCTACTTACCTGCGTCGGCAAGTTGTGGCACGGAAAGCCACAGAAAATGGCCACGGAAATGGTAACGGGAACAGTAATGGGAATGGCAACGGCAATGGAAGTTTGTTGGTCGATGATGATTGGGATGTGCCCACATTTTTGCGGAAGAAATCGGATATCTAAAGTCTCGCGCTACAAATATACAAAGAAGGTTGGCCATCGTGGACGCTGTGGTGTCTCATGACGGATTTACTAGTGAGGTGATTCCCCTCCGCCATTTCTTTGGCACTCGTCAGGTGCCGAGTGGCTTGGAAGCGTTTATTCGATTAGGGGAAGTGACGGTCGGGCCTCCCTCGTTTCCCTTCATTGCCAGTTTGAAGCAAATCCACAGTACCCGGGTTGTCGTCATTGACAGCCCGGTGACGCTGGGAGCGATGTCGGACGGTGAGGCGGATGCGTTGGTGACCAATCAACCGAATCTCTTGCTCGTCGTCCGGACGGCGGATTGCGTTCCGGTCTTGATGGTGGACCCTAAGGTGGGGGTCATTGGGGCAGTCCATGCCGGTTGGCGTGGAGCGGTTGGAGGAATCATTCCCAGGACCATTCAAACCTGTGTGGAGCAATTTGGAGCAGATGTTGCCAACTTGCATGTGGCGATTGGGCCTTCGATCGGCCTCTGCTGTTATGAAGTTGATGCTCCGGTGATTGAGCCTTTACACTCTGGGTATCCCGATTGGCAGGGTGTGCTTCAGGAAACCTCAAACGGGAAGGGGATGTTGGACCTTAAGCAGCTGCTCTGGCATCAAACGCTTTCCAGTGGCATCCCCGAGGGGCAAGTTGAACGCCTGGAATATTGCACCCGCTGTCGCGAAGACCTCTTTTTTTCCTACCGTCGAGAGGGGAAAGTGATGGGAACCATGATGAGTGGAATCATCCTTCCAGGGGATTAGGGAACAAGTCAGCGAGGAAATAGGAGAAGGAAACCTATAGGAATTTCCGCTCTTTCCCCTTGAACAGTGCGGCTCCCCACGTGGTTCCTGTGACTTAAGACCCATTCCTGTTTACAATAATCTGAGTATTCATCGTGTCGCCGTTAGATGATTCACGAATTGCCGGGACCATTGCCGGCAATATACAGCGTATTCAAGAAGAGATCAGGCGGACGGCCACCAGGGCCGGACGAGATCCTTCCACGGTGCAATTAGTGGCGGCGACCAAAACGGTCTCACTCAGTGGGCTGCTTGAGGCGTATGCTGCCGGCGTGAGAGTGTTTGGGGAAAACCGGCTCCAAGAGGCCCAGGAGAAAATGCCTGCAGTTGGTCCGCGCCAAGGTTTAACTTGGCATTTTATTGGGCGGATACAACGTCGAAAGCTGAAAGATATTGTGGGAAAGTTTGGCCTGATTCATTCAGTAGAAAATGTAGAACAATCACGTCATATTAATGCTCTCGCTGAAAAATTGGGAATTTGTCAAGATATTCTCCTAGAGGTGAATGTTGCGAGGGAAGACACGAAAGGGGGATTGTTCAGTCAGGATGTACCAAAAGCCGTGGAGGAGATTGAACGGCATCCTCATGTGACGCTTCGAGGCTTCATGACGCTTCCACCGTTTGCCGAGAACGCAGAGGAAGCCAGGCCCTATTTCTCGGAGTTGCGTCAATTGCGGGATTCTCTTGTGCAAGACGGGCTTGTTTCTGGGGGGGTGGAAGCATTATCCATGGGGATGTCTCATGATTATCAGATTGCGATTGAGGAGGGAGCCACGATGGTGCGGATTGGCACGGCCATCTTTGGCAAGCGAGGGCCAATTCCGAAAGCGGGATAAGGAAAATCCCTGAGTCATAACAAAGGAGCGCCATGTTTATTGCTGGAAATGTCTTAGAAGCCATTGCCACGATTGTGGGCTGGATCTTAGAGATCTATATGTGGGTCATTATTATTCGGGCGTTGATTTCATGGGTCAATCCAGACCCCTGGAACCCGATCGTGCAATTTTTGCAACGGGCCACCGATCCGGTCCTCTATCAAATTCGGAAGCGGTTGGGGATGGGCAGTATGGGATTTGATTTTTCCCCGATCGTTGCTATCCTGTTAATATGGTTTCTGCAAATTGCTGTGGTAGGATCTTTGAAGGATTTAGCGCTTCGTATGCACTAATGAGTGCGGGGAAAGGGTCGCATCATGAAAATTACACCGTTGGACATTCAGCATAAAGTCCTGGATACGCAATGGCGGGGCTATCACAAAATTCAAGTGGATCAATTTTTGGAAGAAATTGCGGAGTCCGTTGAAGAGCTCACCAAGGAAAATTTGGTGATGAAAGAGAAAATGTCCGCCAAAGATGAAGAACTCGCGCAGCTTAAACGTGGGGAGACCACATTGACCAGTGCCCTGATTTCGACACAAACATTTGTCGATCAACTCAAGCGAGGGGCGCAACGTGATGCCGATCTTGTCGTCAAAGAAGCCGAATTAAAAGCCGAAGAAATTCTTTCCCAAAGCCGAGCAGAATTGGTGGATATGCGACGGATGATCTCTGGGCTACGGCAACAACGGGCGCTGGTGTTGGATCGCCTTCGCTCAACCTTAAGCTCCTTCCACCGGTTAGTTGAAGTTGAAGAGCAACCGGATGACACGGTTGATTCTTCGTTCAATGAACTACAGGAACCGCCAGAGCATCAAGGGCCTCAATTGAATACCGAACCCGCCTCTCATCGAGAAGCGGGCTAATTCTTTCGGTTCTCCCATCATATTGTGGATCAGTCTGATCCCATTACTCGGGTACTTCATGAAGGCAGTCAAGCCGGGGTCTTTCCCGGAGCCGTCCTGCTGGTGCGCCATCAAGGCACCATCACCATTCATCAGGCGGTAGGACGCACGTCCTCGTTTTTAGAATCCCCTGCCGTTCAACTCGACACCATCTACGATCTGGCTTCTCTGACCAAACCCCTTGCGACGGTTTCCTCAATTCTTCTTTTAGGGCAAGAGGGACGCCTGAGTTTTTCCCAAACATTGGATGCATGCTTACCGGAGACTGCCGGCTCTCTTCTTGGACAGATTTCAATAAAAGATGTCCTGTCGCATCAAAGCGGACTTCCAGCATGGCGTCCCTTCTATCAATTGTTTGCGCCGGATTCTCCATCTGAACCTGGTTCCCGGCAACAAAGAATGCAAGTCGTGTTGGAAAGAATCTTGAAGGAGCTGATTGACCAAGCCCCTGCGTCGATCAGTGTGTATAGCGATTTGGGCTATATGCTGTTGGGATTCGTGGTTGAACGATTGACGGGTCAATCCTTAGCTGATTTCTCGCGAGAGCGAATCTTTCAACCCTTGGAGGCCAATAACCTGGCCTTTGGTACTCATGACGTCCATGGGAAGGCGTTAGGCCGGATTGCGCCGACGGAAGAAGATCCCTGGCGAGGGCGTTTGCTCCAGGGCGAAGTCCATGATGAAAATGCGGCCGCTCTTGGGGGAATTGCCGGACATGCCGGTTTGTTTGGGACGGCGCAGGCGGTCGGACAGATCACGAAAGCCTGGTTGGATGGGTATTTCGGAAAGCCAAGTATCTTCCGCCAAGAATTCGTCAGGCAGTTTGTGAGTGCGCAGCCTGGAACCAGTTGGGCTTTAGGCTGGGATACACCGTCACACCTTTCGTCTTCCGGCCAATGGTTTTCACTCCAGTCTTTTGGACACCTAGGCTTTACTGGCACGTCTATTTGGATTGATCCGGTCCGTGAATTAGAAGTGATCTTTCTCTCCAATCGAGTCCATCCTACTCGCGACAACCAAGCGATCAAAACCTTCCGTCCTCAACTCCACGATACGATTATTCAGGGACTTTGAGTGGCACGTTGGTTGATTCCTTGGGCGATTCGTATTTGACTCTTTTCCAAGTGGCTGCTAGGTTGTACAGGGTACGTTTGGGAGTGGTGGCCACGCTAGGCAGTCTTTAAGACGACTTTTCTTTCCTTTCCTCTTTCAGTCATAACCCAGGCGCCGAAATCCTTTCCTGGTATTTTTGTCTGTCTAAATTGTAGTACTGCATTGGTCGGAGCGGGTACTTGGGCTGCGGTCTCCGTGTCCCTGTCTTCGAACAGAGTGTTATGGACTGATGGTAAAGGGTGTTGTTGAGAGTTATAAACTACTAGAGGGAAACCATGGTTCCTGAATCGTTAGTGGTCTTAGCCCATGGGTTACGTCTTGTGGTGTCTACCCAACGGGAAGATGATAAGGCCTTTCGATGTGGCGTCTTTGAGGCCAATGCCCGGGAAGAGGAGATGCAAGCCTATCGGGTTATTTCCGAAGGCTTTGGATCAATGACATGCTTAGAAGCCCAAACCGGAGCGTATGATTATGCCCAGCGCATCTATCCGGATTTTGCCGATCAAATGAAAAAGCCACCATATTTGATTTGGAGGGGGCCGGTGACGAGCCTGTGAGTTGTTGTCAGAGTATGGAGGGGAATGATGAGGACGAATAAAGAATGTTGGGACGAACGGAGGAAAGGATGAAATTAACGATGAAATGGGGTGGAAAGAGTCAAAAGCCGAAGGCCTCCGGGACCCCACAT
>JAOUQB010000432.1 GCA_029879555.1 Nitrospirota bacterium
AATTGGCGTCTGGCTGCCTACCGGAAGAAACTTTCGATACTCCTCAATGATCCCACGCCACCGTATCATGATTTATTCCACACCTTCCATCCGTATCACGGTCGTCGGTTCTGAAACAGCGGGAAGCGCATTCATATCCTGAAGGGCAGATTGCAGTCCCCGTTCAAGAGCGAGATGGGTCAGGATCACAAGAGGTACCGGCTGCCCCTTCTTTCTTCCTTTTTGAAGAACGGATGAAATGCTAATTCCCTGCTTGCCCAGAATCCCGGAAATCGTCGAGAGCACACCCGGTTCATCTTTGACCATACAACGCAAATAATACCGACTCTCGATGTCGGCCATTGGTTTAATCGCCAATGGCTGACGCGACTCCCATTGATAGGAGGTGGCCGGAACCCTTGCGAAAGAGCCATGAATGCGATTACGAGCCAGGTCAATAATATCACCCACCACCGCACTCGCCGTAGGAAGAGAGCCGGCACCTTGCCCATATAATACAATATCTCCCACAGCGTCGCCGACCAGATGGATCGCGTTATACACTCCATTGACCTGAGCAATGGGCGATTCCGACGGAACCAGCGCTGGATGCACACGGGCCTCAATCACGTCGTCCTGACATTTCGCGATACCCAATAATTTTATGGTAAAGCCCAATTCTCGGGCAAAGGCGATGTCTATTGTAGAAATCTTGGCAATACCTTCAGTATATACCGCACTCATAGGAACAGGGGTGCCATAGGCTAAATTCACCATAATGACTAATTTATGGGCGGCATCAATACCTTCGATATCCAAAGACGGATCAGCTTCGGCATACCCCTCACGTGTGGCTTCTTTCAAGACATCGTCAAAGTCTCGTCCCTCTTGGGTCATCCGGGTCAAAATATAATTGGAGGTTCCATTCATAATACCTGTTATTGACGTCAGACGATTGCCTGCCAGACCTTCGGTCAGGGAACGAATAATCGGAATCCCTCCCCCGACGCTGGCTTCAAATCCCAGATCGGCCTGCGCTTTGAATGCGGCTTCAAAGACCTCTTCTCCATGGTCGGCTAACAACGCTTTGTTAGCCGTCACAACCCCTTTTTTGCGAGAGAGCGCTTGAAGGATAAATCGTTTCGCCGGCTCATGGCCACCAATCAATTCCACCACAATATCAATCTGGGGATCGTCCAGAATGTCACCCACATTTGTCGTCAACGTCCCCGAAGGAACCGTGACGCCTCTATCCGTGGTGATATCTAAATCCGCAATTTTGGCGAGAAGAACTTTTCGACCGACTCGCCTCGAAATGAGAGTGGCATTGTTTTGAAGAATTTTCACGACACCCGAGCCCACTGTGCCAAATCCAATCAGTCCAACCTTCACGACCGGATCCATTATGATTCCCCTTCTAATTTCAAGGCTTGGCGGATCCCGCGGACGGCTTGGAAGATCCGATGTTCATTTTCGACGAGCGCAAATCGCACATAATCATTTCCGCCCTCACCGAATCCAATACCTGGTGATACGGCCACTTTCGCATCCCGCAACAATAATTTGGAGAATTCCAGAGAGCCCATCCCCACATACTTGGGGGGAATTTTGGCCCAGGCAAACATCGTGGCCCGCGGATAATCGATGGGCCACCCTATTCGATTGAGGCCACGAACCAACGCATTCCGTCGCTCTTCATATCGGGCCACGATTTCTTTCACGCAATCCTGTGGACCATTGAGGGCAAGAATGCTGGCGATTTGAACGGGCTGAAACATTCCATAGTCCAAATAACTTTTGACCCGTGTGAGGGCGCCGATGAGTTCAGGGTTTCCCACACAAAACCCGACCCGCCAACCAGGCATATTATAGCTTTTTGAGAGCGAATAAAATTCCACGCCAATTTTTTTGGCTTCTGGAATTTGCAGGAGACTCGGCGCACGATATCCATCAAAGACAAGATCAGCATAGGCTAAATCATGGATGACCCACACCTCGTGCTCCAAGGCGAACTCAACGACTTTTTTGAAAAATTCGAGGTCCACCACCTGAGTGGTGGGATTGTGGGGAAAGCTGAGGATCAGTGCAACGGGAGCCGGCTGGGTTTGCTTGAAGGCTCGCGTGAGATTCTCAAAAAAATCAGTATCGGGACCCAGTTCTACGCCACGCACTTCTCCGCCGGCAATAATCACACTATACATGTGAATCGGATAGGTCGGAGTCGGTGCCAGTACGACATCGCCAGGGCCCACAATGGCGGTCGCTAAATGGGCTAAGCCTTCCTTCACTCCTAACGTGACGATGGCTTCTGTTTCCGGATCAAGACTGACTTCATAGTTTCGTTGATACCAATCACAAATTGCATGCCGTAATTTGGTGATACCTCGTGAGGCCGAATACCGATGATTTCGGCCAATCTTCGCGGCCTCAATTAACTTATCGACAATATGTGGCGGGGTCGGTTGATCGGGATTCCCCATCCCCATATCAATGATATCTTCGCCTCGCTTCCGGGCTTGAAGTTTAAGCTCCTGGACCTGATTAAACACATATCCAGGCAGGCGCTGAATTCGGTAAAAAGGCTTCATTGGCAATGAAAAAAGAAGAAACGTTCCTTAGGCTTATGAGGCGGTAGAGAACAGAGAATTCGACACAATTTCACAAGATTTCATTCTAGATGAGGGAATGAAACCAGTCAATTTCGGAGACTGGATTTTTGTGATCATGGGTTGAACGGAGCCCGCGGTCTTTGGCTCTGGAGATGAGCCAGGTTGGCCGTGAGTGAGTGATTGCCCGAGATTTGCCCTTTTGCGATAATGCTCCTCCACTTTGTTTTCTCGAAAAGGGGAATGTCATGGCACGACTGGGCGTTAATGTGGATCATGTGGCGACTCTTCGACAAGCTCGGGGGGGGCATGAACCTGATCCGGTAATGGCTGCCTCCCTCGTACAATTAGCCGGGGCAGAAGGCCTTGTGGTTCATCTCAGGGAGGATCGACGTCATATCCAGGACCGGGATTTGACCATTTTACGGGAAACCGTCCATATCCAGCTGAACTTGG
>JAOUQB010000433.1 GCA_029879555.1 Nitrospirota bacterium
GCGAGGCCGATGTTCTTGAAGACCCCTCTCGCTTAGATAATGGGGCGCTCGTCGAAGTGATGAAAGATGGATGGGGCTATCGGAATGGAATACCGGCCATCCCACAACAAGCTTATGGAAAAGTCATGGAGCAGGCCCTTGAGGCGCATTGAATTGGAATGTGGATAGAGAGAGGACGGGACCCTACGATGACTCATCGGCTTTGGGCGACGGGCCAATATCTTGCCCAGATTCGTTCGCTTCTTCCATGTCCACGACGAGTTCCCCTTTGGGGGAATAAAATCCTTGTCCGTCAATTTGCACAATTCCATTACAATTTTCTTGGAAAAATTCCAAAATCCAGCCATTAAAATCATAGCCTTCGTCCGAAATATCATTTTTCACCATTTGGGTGGTGGCAATAAAATGGGCTTTGCTAATGAATTCCGTGGCAATTTGCGCTTCGACATCGTCAAAAGCCGAGAGACGATTGGTAAAGCCGGTTTGCTCCGTCTCAAAGACGTCTTTGTAGGTGCCTCGATTTCTGATGCAAAACAGGCGTATCGGCTGGCGTTCGCGGTTATAACCTAATGAGATATGGACCCAATCCCAATCCTCTAGGGCTTCCTGTTCCATTTTCGGGATCAAGGGGATTTGGTTTTTAGATTTGAGGAAGTCTAAGAGAAGGCGTAAGGGGGGACTGTCTTCGCGAGAACAAAAGACTCGTGAATAGACAAGTTCTTCTTTTTCTTCAGTCTCTGATTGTTGGGGGTTGGGAATAACCGGTAATTCTTTTCCCATAATTAATGCCTCACCTGCCTATTAAATGTAAGATAAAGTTCGCCCAAAGCCACGACGAAATTGTCACGCTCTCTTCTTATCACGGGCCTACTTTACCCTGTGAAAAGGCAAGGCAGCAAGGTAAGATCTCCCCTGAATATTTCCTCAAACGAATATTCCCCGCGCTGGGCTTGTTTTTTTGTTGACACGATTTACGTCTTTCGGTAGACTCTGACGCCGTTGTTAGAAGAGGAACGCATGTTCCTGTCGTACCTGAAACGAAGGTTCAAAACAAGGCATCCCTTCCTTGAAATTCTGAAAAACCAAATGGGCTGTGTTACTAATCAAATTTAATGTGAGGAGGAGGTCCGTATGGGAAAAGCCATGACGAAGTCGCAGATTGCCGATCACCTGGCCAAAAAAGCTGATATCACCAAGAAAGTCGCCACACAAATTCTTGATGATTTTGCAGCCTTGGCTTACAAAGAAGCGAAGAATGCCTTTGTGGTACCTGGAATCGGAAAGCTCGTGCTTGCCCACCGTAAGGCGAGAATGGGTCGAAACCCTCAAACTGGCGCAGCCATTAAAATTCCTGCCAAAAAAGTGGTGAAGTTCCGAGTGGCGAAAGCGGCGAAAGACGCCATTCTTGGCGTGAAAAAATAAGAAGGTCCAGGTCCGCCCCTCTTGATGGTTGGCGCCTTTAATGGTATCCCGTCTTCCGTCCGTTTCTCAGTAAAGACCATTTAATAAAAAAGCAGGGTTAGAAATTCTAACCCTGCTTTTTTTATCCTTCTCGCGATCAATACATCGCAGGGGTCAATCCGCTACGGCCCAATCCGTCATGTGCCACGATATGCACGGCATCACCGTCGTAGATCTTAGTGGTTTCGCTCGCAATGCGCTTGTTGACCGTGACCATCACCTTTTTCTGTTTTAAGAGTTGAAAGATTTCCCGCAAGGGTTTGCCTTGTTGGCGAATGAGCTGTTTGATGGTGATGGAGTCGTCCACTTCACATCCTAACGCCCGTTCGCCATCTGTCGTTTGCAAATCCCCCATTAATGTGATGGTGACCATAAAGAGTTCTTTCTACAAATAAAGGTAAATGGATTGGTTTCACCGAAGCGGATAGCGGCCCTTCGCTCGAGTTAAGGAAGATCTTGTTTACGGCACCAATGCCATAATTCGTACCGGTCCTCCAGTTCCCCCTTTGATTTTCATCGGAAGGGCCGTGATGGTGGCTCCATGAGGAGGCAATTTCTCTAACTGTGCCACATTTTCTATGGCGAATCGATTGGCTTTTCCCAGAACCTGGTGTGCAGGAAACGCGCGTGATTGGCCCGGATCAATGCTGGCTGTGTCAATTCCAATGCCGACGATGGCACGTTGGTCTATGAGAAATGAAATGGCTTCAGCTGAAAACCCTGGAAAATGAAGAGTCGTTGCATCTTGTGGCGTGGGACTTCCAAGGTAGCGAGAGGAATCCGGCCAATATTGGCCCCATCCGGTCAAGAGAAAAACGATGGCATGGTTGGGAATGATCCCATATTGTGTTTCCCATTTCGCAATGTCTTCGACCAGAAGGGTATAATCTGGATTCAAACGAGTCTGAGTTCGGAGGTCTAACACAATGGCTTGTCCCGTTAAATGTGATAAGGGAATTTCATCCACACTCCACCCTGATTCGGCAAAATGAATGGGAGCGTCCAGATGGGTTCCCCCATGTTCCGATGCAGAAAATACTCCAGAGGCATACCAGTAGCCCTGATGCGTATGACCCCAACTAGATTGCTCCCAATGAAAAGGAGCATTGTTGGGCCAATAGATAGTGTGCTCGTCGAAGGGATATGTCAGGTCTAGAAGTGATTCAGGCGAATGAACGGATGATTGACAACCTCCCATGGCCGTAAAGATAAGGAAAAGGCTGAGGAGGAATCCCCAACCTGATATTGTGTGATGAGAAGTTTGCAGAGAATACATAGGGAAAAGCCTAACAAGTCTCTCAACGATACAGCAATGAACGAGAACGCTCGAAGAAGATCAAGTGACTTTGGCGCAAGAGCGTGGAGAACCGGAAGTTGTGGAATTGAATCAAGAAACATGGTAAACAAACGGGTATTCTTGGATATGGTCAGGTGAGATGTACAAAATCATTATCATTTTAATTTTGCTGATTATCATGTTCTATATGGTCCGGCGTGCGGCACGGGCGTGGATCGAACCCAAACCGGATCAGGCGACGCCTGGGAAGGATGTGATGATTCAA